>NZ_JAHLRI010000040.1:0-19210 GCF_018919685.1 Enterococcus sp. S183_ASV_20 | reverse complement strand
GCTACTGCAATTCTTGTTGTACCAACCGGGAGCGTCAATAATTTTGTGTAAATAACTCGTCCTTCTGCAAAATAATGGGTTACTCAGTAAACATTGAAGCTAATGTATCCGTCACTTGTTGGAAGCCTTTATGGCTTCTATTTAAGAATTTTTGATTGTATGTATCAAAGATGGATACTAGGAAACGCTCTAGTGATTCTTCATTTTGAAACTGCTCTTTTCTGCGGCTGTATTTCTTGATTTGTTTATTGAAAGATTCGATTAAATTAGTTGAGTAAATGCTTCGGCGGATACCAGGCGGAAACTCATAAAAAGTCAATAAATCTTGATTTTTTATCAGTGACTGCGTCACTTTAGGATAAGTTTTCTGCCACTTCTCAATCATACTCCCTAAAAAGGTATTTGCCTCTTCCTTTGAGCTAGCTTGATAAACAGCCTTAAAATCATCACAGATTTCTTTTCGATCTTTGACACGTACTTTATGAGCAATATTACGGGAAACGTGAACACAGCAATGTTGGTATTTAGCTTTAGGATAAATCAGTCAAGTCCACAATCTTGTGTAAAAGTTCAACCTCATCAAAAGCACAATGTTTTGCGTTGTGAACCTAACTACCATGCCTTTCTTTCTGAGGAGAGAGGTCAGGAGCAGTAGCGCAGCGACTCTTGATGTCTCTCCTCAGAAAGAAGAGACTCGCACAGGTTCATGGTGCTAAATGTTATTCGAATTAAATTCTAAATATTTTCGTGGAGAAGCCAGCCACTCAGTGTCCTTTTCCATCAAAAGTGTTCCAATTATCCGAGTGATGGAATTGATATTTGGAAAAATCCGAATCACTCGTTCTCTCCGGCGAATCTCTTCGTTCAACCGTTCCAACACATTGGTTGTACGAATCCTTCGGCGGATATTTTCAGGAAAAGACAAAATTTGAATAGCATCTTCAAAGCCGTTTTCTAAAATATGCAATGATTTCGTGCATTATTCACACGAAATCATTGCTTTTTTCTTCTTCCATTTCTAACTGGTTCTATGATATTTGGTGTTGTTACTCTCAAATGAGTAAAGACACCAAGTATTTTTTTATAACAAAAAGACATTTGGTTGTCCTATAATTAAATCGCCAAACCCAATCATAGGAGGATAACCAAATGTCCATAACTAAGAATATCAAATGTACCGATGAAAATACAAGTAAATCCATCAAACAAATCCTGAATATCAAGGATTCTCATATTAGTTTCTCAAAAGATGCCATTAGTAAAGAGAGTATTCATGGCCGGATGGCCAATGTGTTTACCGGCTTACTAACTGGAGAAGCTCCTCGTTGTGAGTATTGTGGGTTTGATTCTGTCATCCGCCATTCTTACCAAGACAGTTGGATTCAGTTGCTTCCCTATCAAGAGGTACCAACCTATCTACACCTGTACAAACAACGTTTTCGCTGCACCCGATGCCGTCATACTTTTTCTGCCAAAACCTATTATGTAGCGGAGAATTGTTACATCTCGCAGGCCTTAAAATTTGCGATTGCCGTGGATTTGAAGAAAAAGATCTCAATGAAAGATATTGCACAGCGATACTTCGTTTCCACAAAAACCGTTGAACGTGTCTTAGACAGCTTCTTTGAGGAGCCTCGTAAAAAGCCTAATTACCTTCCCAAACATCTTCTAATTGATGAATTTAAAGGAACCAGCGATTGTGAAGGTGCCATGTGCTTTATTATCAGCGATGCGGATACTGGCAAAATATTCGATATCTTAGACGACCGACGCAACTTTAAACTACGGGCATACTTCCAACGATTTACCTTAAAAGCCAGAAAACGTGTCACACATATTGTTATGGATATGAATGCCTCTTACGATGCAGTGACTAAGGAAGTCTTTCCAAACGCACGAATCTCAATCGACCGTTTCCACGTCATCCAACAAATTACGCGTGCCTTTAATAAACAACGGATTCAGACAATGAATCAGTTGAAGAAAAGCGATCCACAAGCTCAAAAAGACTACAGAAAGTTGAAAAAGTATTGGCGAACGATCCTGAAGAAAAATGCGAAGTTAAACTACACCTCCTTCAAGCAATTTCCCCTTTTCCATCGGAAATACCTAACAGAATCTGAGGTGCTTGATTACCTATTGTCCATAGATGACCAATTGCGACAAAGCTATGAGGTCTATCAAGAATTGTTAGCTGATTTTGACGCAAAAGATTTCACTGAATTCTTCGACTTGATTGAATCATTGCCACATTCAATGAACGAGGGGTTTAAAAAAGCGATTCGTTACCTGAGAAAGCACAAAGAAGCCATCACAAACTCTTTTAAAATATCCCTATTCAAACGGAAAACTGGAGGGAAAGAACAACCTTATCAAAGTAATCAAAAGAATAGCTTTTGGATTCCGGACTTTCCGTCACCTTCGGATGCGTGTCCTCATCCAGCAAAATATCTGTGAGATCATTTAATAACGCAAAAAAGGAAATGCCGAAGCATTTCCTAAAGTGTGATTTAGTCAAAACAACACCATTTGACAAAGAGCCAGTAAAAAAGCGGGGTACTACAGTCTTTTTTTAAAACAAAAAAATACAGTATACACGTTTTCTAAATGCTAAGCACCAACGTTTACACTGTATTTAAGGGTTTGGCACCCAATGGGCTGTGAGGGGCTCGAACCCGCGACCCGATGATTAAGAGTCATCTGCTCTACCAACTGAGCTAACAGCCCAAATTAATACTTTGTTATTCTAACACCTAAAATAAAAAAGTGCAATACTTATTATCAGAATGTAGGAGTGAATTTTATGGATTTTCAAGATTATGAAAAAATATTTGAAAGTTATCCCTCGATATTGAAAATTACTGATTTAACTAAAATGTTAAATATTGGAAAAAATAAAGCTTATAATTTGCTGAAAGATAAATCAATAGAAAATATAAAAATTGGAGCAAGGTACAAAATACCTAAAAAAGCTGTCATTGAGTATATATTAAAAATACAAGATGAAGGTAAAAATCATGCTATAATAGAATAGTCAAAATTTTTGCCGATATTTCAGTTTAAGAGGAGAGATTGAATTGAAATTAAGAGCAAACATAATTGAGAAAAGAGGAACATTACAAGTAATTGTATCTTATAAAGACTCTAACGGAAAAATTAGACAAAAGTGGAAAGATACAAAATTAAAAAAGAAAGGAAATAAAAAACGAGCAGAAAAAATTAGAGATGAATTTTTACTAGAATTGGAAAGTCAATTAGCTATGGAATGTAAATGTGCTAATCCAGATTTATTGTTTTATGACTATTTGCTTAATTATTTAGAAGTATCAAAAAAACAAGTAGCATTTAACACATATGTTGGGTATAAGCATTATGTCCATAATCGAATTTACAAGTTTTTCTATCCTAAAAAAATTAAACTAAATAGGTTAAAGCCTTATCATTTACAAGATTTTTACCAATATATGTTAAATGATGACTGTACAGCTAATACAGTCATTCATTATCACGCATTTATACGCAAAGCTCTTCAAGAGGCTGTTATTACAGAATTGATAAGTACAAATGTAGCAGATAAAGTAAGAAAGCCAAAAAAGAAACAATTTGTTTCTCAAGTTTATAATCAACACGAGATCTTGAAATTACTTGATATTTTGTCAGAAGAAAAGCTCTATTTGGTAGTTCTTTTAACAGCATTTTATGGATTGCGAAGAAGTGAAGTTTTAGGATTAAAATGGTCTGCTATTGATTTTTTAAACAAAAAAATCATGATAAACCATGTAATCATAGAAAATCCAGAGAATATGTCCCAGTTAATAAAGAAAGATCAAACAAAGAACTCTTCCAGCTATCGTACGTTGCCTTTGGTTGAAACGATTGAACGAGCATTAGTAAATCAAGCTAAATGGCAACAAGATAATCGTATTCTTTTAGGAGAGGATTATATTTTAAAAGATAGTGAGTACGTATTTACTATGGAAGATGGACGGTTGATGAAGCCTCAATATGTAACACATCGCTTGAGTAAGTTGATTAAGAAAAATGGATTGAAAAAAATTCGCTTTCATGACTTGCGTCATTCTAATGCTTCAATAATGTTAGATAGTGGACAGAATATGAAATCCATTCAAGAATGGCTGGGACATGCATCGTATTCGACAACTGCTAATTTATATACACATTTAACTGCAGGAGTAAAAGAGCGTGCAGCAGAAGCATTAGAAAACGCATTTGGGTTTAAAGAATAAAAAACAAAAAAACAATATCTTTGTGGTATCGTTTCTTGTTTTTAGTATTTTTTTCGTTGGCAATTTGTTGCCAGTATGTTGGCAATAAAAAAATTCACAAACTAAAAACCTATTTATAAAGTTTTATAAAGCTTTTTTCACAAGCAGAGCATTTGGTTAAGAGTCAGATGCTCTAACCAACTGAGCTATGCCCCCGTTGTATAAAATGGCTTTTCAGCTACCTCAATATTGTAGCACTCCGCTATTATTTATACAAGAGGGAATTTTTTTCAGTTGTTATTCTTGTGAAGATTGTTCTTTTTTTACAGGACAAGCTGTTTGACAATCTTCACAACTTTCCCCTTTTTTGATTCGTCGATAGGTGATGATTCCTGCTGTCCCAAAAATTAAAATGGATAAAATAATTGTTGCCATCCGTTATTACCCTCTTTCTAAAGAAGTGATTGCTTGGACACTTTCTTTGCCTGGCTTTGGTTTTCTTATAAGGAAATAAAATCCAGCTAAAACAACACCCATCGCTAAAAAAGTCCCCAGAGTTAGTGTGCCTTTTTCGACTAACACATGGCCCAATTGATAAATCACAAAACTAACCATATAAGCCAAACCGCATTGATAACCAATGGCTCCTAATGTCCATTTGAGGTCTCCCATTTCACGACGAATTGCGCCAATTGCAGCAAAACAAGGTGCACATAATAAGTTAAAAGTTAAGAACGAATAGGCCGCGACTGGCGTAAAGGTGTGTTGCAGTGCGCCCCAGACTTCTACCCCGTTTTCAGAAACATCTTTCACATTGCCAAATAAAATGCCTAAGGTACCAATAATATTTTCTTTCGCTATCAATCCTGTAATTGTGGCAACTGCCCCTTGCCAATTACCCCAGCCTAATGGGATAAATAGCACCGCCAACCCTTTACCTAGAAATGCTAGAATACTTTGACTTTCTGGAACGGGTTGAAACGTCACAGAATAATGTGACATGAACCAAATGAGAATACTGGAAACAAAAATAATCGTGCCTGCTTTTTTTACAAATGAGCGACATCGTTCATAGGCATGTCGAACCACACTTCTAAGCTGTGGCAAATGATAGGCGGGAAGTTCCATAATAAATGGTGCTGGATCTCCCGAAAAATGCTTGGTCTTTTTTAAAGCAATCCCTGATAACACAATGGAAGCAACCCCTAAGAAATAAGCAGAGGGCGAGACCCAACTTTGGTTAGGAAAAAATGCACCTGCAATCAGAGCGATAATTGGCAACTTCGCCGAACATGGCATAAAAGTCGTGACCATAATAGTCATTCGCCGATCGCGTTCGTTTTCAATCGTTCGACTAGCCATCACGCCTGGGACCCCACAACCTATCGCAATTAACATTGGAATAAACGACTTACCAGATAGGCCGAATTTCCGAAACAAACGATCCATGACAAAGGCAATCCGTGCCATATAGCCACAATCTTCTAAAAAACCTAAACATAAAAACAGGACGGCCAGTTGTGGTAAAAAACCTAACACAGCCCCAACACCTGCAATGATCCCATCTAAAATTAAACTTTGCATCCATGGTGCTACTTGCCATTGCGCCAACCAATTTCCCACAAATTGAGGAACCCATTCCCCGAAAAAGACATCGTTTAACCAGTCTGTCCCCATTGTACCAACCGTTTGAATAGATAAGTAATAGACCAACCACATCACAAACGCAAAGATTGGCAACGCCAACCACCGATTGGTTACCACTCGGTCAATCTTATCACTGTGAGTAAATGTCATTTCTGTTTTTTTCGTCGCACACAAAGCAATTAATCGAGCAATAAAGGCATAGCGTTCATTGATGATAATCGCTTCACTTTCATCTTGAAAGATTTTTTCAGTAATTTGAATGACTTCTTCAATTTCTTTTTCTTGAAAAGAACTCAATAATAATTGCTCTTTGGTTCGAACATCTCGTTCAAAAAGTTTTAAACTATACCAACGCTGTTGCGTTTCAGGAACAGTATTCCCTAAAATATCAACAATTTCAGCAAGTGCTGCTTCTAAGCGATTATCATAAGAAGGATAAATAACCTCTGTCTCTATGGCATTCGCTCGCTGCTTACTTTGTTTTAAAGCATGATCCAACCCACGATTCTTCAAAGCACTAATCTCAACAACAGGCACGCCTAAGCCATAACTTAACTTTTCACTATTCAATGTTTGGCCGTTTTTTTCCAACAAATCCATCATATTTAACGCACAAACAACCGGTAATCCAGTTTCAATTAATTGTGTTGTTAAATAAAGATTCCGTTCCAAATTGGTCACATCGAGAATATTCAAAATCACTGAAGGTTGGTCCTCCAAAAGATAATCTCGTGCCACAATTTCTTCAGGCGTATAAGGAGAAAGAGAGTAAATCCCTGGCAAATCTTGAATAATGAGTGTCTTATCTTTCTTTGCCACCCCCTCTTTGCGTTCCACAGTCACCCCTGGCCAGTTTCCAACATATTGGTTGGCTCCTGTTAACATATTGAACGTTGTCGTTTTACCGCTATTAGGGTTGCCGGCTAGTGCAATTTGCTGAGTCATTCGCTTTCCTCCTTTTCAACCAAGATTAGTTCCGCTTCACTTTTTCGTAACGTTAGTTCGTAGCCACGTACATTGATTTCAATTGGATCAGCTAAAGGAGCTACTTTGCGAATAAAAATTACTGTTCCTTTTGTTAAGCCCATGTCCATCAACCGACGTTTCACCGCTCCTTGTCCGTGGATCCCTACTATTGTAGCGCGTTCTCCAACTTTCAAGGTATCTAAGGAGACCCAAACTTTCTCATTCGCCGAGCGCTCCTCCACATGAATCGCTTGTAAAATCGTATCTGTCAGCGCAATTCGACTATTATGTAATAAAACAATACCATTTTGATTCTGATAATTGACAAGGACAACTGCTTGGCCTGCAACGACACCTAAATTGTTCAGATGTTTCTTTGTCTGAACATCTGCTTGGACGCTTTCGACTGTATAGACTTTCCCAACTTCTGCCTGCGCTAACGTAATCATTTACTTTCCTCCATGTGAAAAAGTTTCAAACGAAAATGAGAATCGTTCTCAATTAAAAGAATACGCTTGCTTACACGGAAAGTCAATGAATTTCTGGATGTATCTCCTGTTTTCTTCTATTTTCCTTCTATATAGAGACACTTTTTTCAGGTTACCATTTTTGAAAAAAAGTCAGCACTTGTTTTTTATGTTACTAGCTACTGTAAAATTCCAATCATTCAATAACAAATCCGCTTATTTTTTCTTCTTGTGCCTAACTCAAATGTCAACACAATATTTAGTGTTTTTTCACTAAATGTTCTCTTTCAAAATTTTAATTTTTTTGTTTGTCAAACACTGACCAATGTGTTTTTTCTCCCAAAAACGAGGATTCACGTGTTTTCATTTTTCTTTCAAAAACACAAAAACTAGTATTATGAGAAAAACGCACCACAATATATAGTGTTAAAGTGTTGACTTTTTTCTACATAGATTTATACTAGTCTATGTAGAAAAAAAGAGGAGGAACTTTCAATGAACGTAAAAATCTTTTCAAAAAATAACTGTATCCAATGTAAAATGGCGAAACGTTTCCTAAGTGAAAATAACATCGCTTTTGAAGAAATCAATATCGACGCACAACCAGATGCTATCGACTGGTTAAAAGAACAAGGGTTCCAAAGCGTACCGGTAATCACATCTGAAGCAACAACCGTTGTTGGCTTCCGTCCAGACCAATTAAAACAATTGGCTAGCTAAGATGAAACTTGTTTATTTTTCAGTCACCGGTCAAACAAGGCGCTTTATTAAAAAATTGGATTTGCCTGCTTATGAACTTGAGCCAGCGAATCCTTTTTTTGAAATAAATGAGCCTTTTATTCTTGTCATTCCTACCTATGATGCAGAAATTACAGAGGTAGTGAATGACTTTCTTGATTATAAAAGTAATCAAGAACTGTTAGTTGGTGTAGCTGGTGGGGGCAACCGTAATTTTGCTGAATTATTTGTCTATACCGCCAAAGATATTGCCCGCGATTATCACGTTCCGCTTCTATACTCCTTTGAGTTTAGCGGAACAGACGAAGACGTGGAGACCTTTAAGAAAGTAGTGGAAGAAATTGAGTCTAAAAGAAATTAAAGATGTCAGCTATTTCAAACTGAATAACGAGATTAACCGTCCTGTTGATGGTCAAATCCCTTTAAATAAAGATAAAGAAGCACTCGCAGCCTTCTTTAAAGAAAATGTAGAACCGAATACACGTAAATTCAGCTCTGCTGAAGAAAAAATCAACTTTTTAATGAAAGAAGATTTTATTGAAACTGAATTCATCGAAAAATATTCAATGGACTTTATTGAAAAATTATATGCTTTCTTAGATGAACAACATTTCCAATTCAAGTCTTTCATGGCGGCTTATAAATTTTATTCTCAATACGCTTTAAAGAACAACGCCGGAACAGAGTATTTAGAAACATATGAAGATCGTGTTGCCTTTAATGCCTTGTATTTTGCGGATGGCGATGAAGAGTTGGCTTTAACATTGGCGGATGAAATGATCCACCAACGGTATCAACCAGCCACACCTTCTTTCTTAAACGCTGGGCGTAAACGTCGAGGTGAATTGGTTTCTTGTTTCTTAGTTCAAGTAACAGATGATATGAACAGCATTGGGCGTTCAATTAATTCTGCCCTTCAATTATCACGAATCGGCGGTGGCGTAGGAATTACTCTTTCAAACTTACGTGAAGCGGGCGCACCAATCAAAGGTTATGATGGCGCAGCAAGTGGTGTTGTCCCTGTTATGAAATTATTTGAAGATAGCTTTAGCTACTCTAACCAACTAGGTCAACGTCAAGGTGCTGGTGTGGTTTATCTAAACGTCTTCCATCCAGATATTGAAATGTTCTTATCTGCTAAAAAAGAAAACGCTGATGAAAAAATCCGTGTAAAAACGTTGTCTCTTGGTGTTATTGTTCCAGATAAATTTTACGAATTAACGCGTAACAACGAAGATATGTATTTATTTAGTCCTTATAGTGTGGAACGTGAATATGGTGTGCCTTATTCCTATGTAGATATCACAAAAGAATATGATAACCTAGTGGCCAATCCAAACATACGTAAACGTAAAATTAAAGCCCGTGACTTAGAAAATGAAATTTCTAAATTACAACAAGAATCTGGCTATCCTTATATCATCAATATTGATACAGCTAACAAAAACAATCCGATTGATGGCAAGATTATCATGAGTAACTTATGTTCTGAAATTCTTCAAGTTCAAACGCCTTCTGTTATTAATGGGAAACAAGAATATGAAGTTTTAGGAACAGATATTAGTTGTAACTTAGGTTCAACTAACATTGTTAATTTAATGGAAAGTCCTGACTTTGGAAAATCTGTCCGCGCTATGACGCGTGCGTTAACTTTTGTAACAGATGCTTCTGAAATTGATGTCGTGCCAACTATCCAAAATGGAAATCGTTTAAGCCATACAATCGGACTAGGCGCAATGGGCTTACACACCTTCTTCGCTAAAAATCATATGGAATACGGCTCTGAAGAATCATTAGACTTTACAGACATTTATTTCATGTTATTAAATTACTGGACTTTAATGGAAAGTAATCAAATTGCGAAAGAACGTAACCAAGTCTTCCATAATTTTGAAAAATCAGATTATGCTTCTGGTGCTTACTTCGATAAATATATTGAAGGCAACTTTACACCAAAATTTGATAAAGTGAAAGAAATCTTCAAAGACATTCAGATTCCAACGGCTGAAGATTGGGCTGCGTTACGCGATGCTGTGAAAAAAGATGGTCTTTATCATCAAAATCGTTTAGCCGTAGCGCCAAATGGTTCAATTTCATATATTAATGATACTAGTGCCAGCATTCATCCAATTACTCGCATGATTGAAGAACGTCAAGAGAAGAAAATTGGTAAGATTTACTATCCAGCGCCTTATTTAGCTAATGATACAATCCCTTACTATACTTCTGCTTACGACATGGATATGCGCAAAGTGATTGATGTCTACGCAACAGCGCAACAACACGTTGATCAAGGAATGAGTTTAACCTTGTTTATGCGTTCAGAAATCCCTGAAGGCTTGTATGAATGGAAAGAAACACCAAAACAAACAACCCGTGACTTGAACATTTTACGTCATTATGCGTTCAACAAAGGGATTAAATCAATTTACTATATTCGTACATTTACAGATGATGCTGAAGAAATTGGCAGCAATCAATGTGAGTCTTGCGTGATTTAATGAAAAGCACTTAAATAAGGCGTTCTGTTTGAGCGTCTTATTTTTTAGGAATGTTCTCTTTTTAAACAGGACATTTTCAGATATACTGGACAAAGAAGAACGGCTGCACGCTCCTATTTGGACTCTGTAGAACGTTTTAAGCGAAGAAACGAGACAACTAGTCAAACAGACTGCTGTCCCAGCATACAGGAGGAATAACCATGGCAACGTATTATGAAGCAATTAACTGGAACGCCATTGAAGACGTCATTGATAAATCCACTTGGGAAAAATTAACCGAACAATTTTGGTTAGATACACGGATTCCGTTATCCAATGACTTAGATGATTGGCGGACTCTTTCCGATTTAGAAAAAACTACTGTCGGCTACGTTTTCGGCGGTTTAACTTTATTAGATACTGTTCAATCAGAAAGCGGCATGGATCAACTGAGAAATGATGTGCGGACGCCCCATGAAGAAGCCGTCTTAAATAACATCCAATTCATGGAATCTGTCCATGCCAAAAGTTATTCTTCTATCTTCAGTACATTAAATACAAAAAAAGAGATTGATGATATTTTTGAGTGGACAAATACCAACAAACATCTGCAATATAAAGCAGAACGGATTAACGAAATTTATAAAAACGGCACTCCGTTAGAGAAAAAAATTGCTAGTGTATTTTTAGAAACGTTTTTATTCTATTCTGGGTTTTACACTCCTCTTTACTATTTAGGAAACAATAAACTAGCGAACGTCGCTGAAATTATTAAATTGATTATCCGTGATGAATCAGTGCACGGCACGTATATTGGCTATAAATTCCAATTAGGATTTAATGAATTACCAGAAGATGAGCAAGATAAACTAAAAGACTGGATGTATAATTTACTTTACGAATTGTACGAAAACGAAGAACGTTATACAGAAGAATTATATGATGACTTAGGTTGGACCGAAGAAGTAAAAACCTTTTTACGTTACAACGCCAACAAAGCTTTAATGAACTTAGGTATGGATCCCTTATTTGCGGATACAGCCAATGATGTGAACCCGATTGTAATGAATGGTATTTCGACAGGAACTAGCAACCATGACTTCTTCTCCCAAGTAGGAAATGGCTATTTACTAGGAACAGTTGAAGCCATGAAAGATGATGACTATCTTTACGGTTTAGATAAATAGCAAAAAGCTAGAAACGATCAACGTTTCTAGCTTTTTATTTTACCAACTTCCTGAGGCACCGCCACCGCCGAATGAGCCGCCACCGAATGAACCACCACTGCTGCTACCAGAACTACTATGATTAGACGGATTGTATTGTGAGTTTAAATAAGCATACGTCAAAACACTACCATCATAACTATATAAAGTATCTCCTACTAATAAACGCCCAAAAGATTGTTTTTTTGCATTTGGATATATACTTAGTAAAGAACCACGCTTAGTGGCACGTCTTATTTTCCCTTTTGTGGCAAATAACGTTGCTCCATTAAGATATAAACAATAAAAAGAAGTCTTTTTCATCTTATTTAATACTTTCTTTGTCTGTTCTGAGTTATTTAGGACAGCCTTTGTTGGTAAACAATTCAAATAATCTTGATACATTTTTTTAACAAGTTTTCTTGTTCTTAAAATTTGTAAAATATAAACAGCACAAATGAGCATCCCAGCAATACTTGCCATTAAAAGAACATTTCTTTTCGTTGTGTTAGTGTTTAACTCTGTTTGTATATTTGTTAATTCATTATCCACTTGTGCGGTTTTTGAATTGATTGCAGCCGATACTTGATCAATAATTTTATTGAGACCTGTATTATAATCCTCGTCTCTAAAAGCCTCTTTTACTTCTTCATTATTAATAATATCATCCGCATAGCTATCCGTTAAAATACTCTCTAAGCCATATCCAACTTCCAAGCGAGACTCGCGATCCTCAATTGCCATTAGAAAAACCACACCATTATTTTTTTCACGATCCCCTACACCTAATTGATTAGCAATCTTATTGCTGTAAGATTCAACAGATTCCCCACTAGGTAACGCAGGAACGGTAATAAGCATAAATTGTGCGCCATTCGCATTTTCCAACAATTGTTGATTCAATTGAAACATTTTCTGTTTAAGTTGATTTGAGACAATACCTGCATTATCTGAAACATAGATATTAGCATCATTAATGTTCAACTGCCCATTCGTTCCAGTAATTGTCACTAATTCATTTTCACCAGTTATTTCTTGTTTAGAAAAGTTATTTATTGTTGTCTGGGTTGACGCTTCAGTCATTTTCCCTGCTAAAATATCGTCTCTCTTTTTTTGTAAGGCATGTTGCTTCTCTCTCAGTGCAGTTTGTTTTGCTTCATAAGAGATTCCCTTTCCTTCATACCAAGCAGCCATTCCTAATATTAAAATCATACTTAAACTAATTACCACAACAATCGTTGTATTCCGCTGATGCTTTTTATAAAACAAACGAACTTTTTCTTGAATTTTTTCGACTTTTTTATCCAACCTTCCTCACTTCTTTCTTTTAACCCAAATTTTCTACAAATTTTTTATTTAAATTCCACTTGTGGTACTTCTTTTCCCTGCTCTGTCGCAACATAGTTAGTTTTCTTCTCAAATCCTAAAAGTTTTGCAATTATTTTATCAGGGAATTTTGAAATCTGTTGGTTATATGTTTCAACAGCTTGTATATAGTTACGGCGTTCAACAGAAATTCGATTTTCAGATCCTTCTAATTGAGTCATTAAGGTTTTGACATTTTCAGAAGAAGCTAACTTTGGGTAATCTTCATTCAATACTGTAACAAAATTACCTAATCCTTTTTCAATTTGCTCATTTGCTTGCCCTTTTTCAGAAGAAGATTTTGCTCCTGCGTATGCTTTACGTGCTTCCGTTATTTCTTTTAAAACTTCTTTTTCTTGAGTCATACTGCCTTGAACACTACTGACAAGATTAGGAATTAAATCAGCACGTCTTTGCATTACATTCTCTACTTGTGACCATTCTGCTTCGACTTTATTATCTAAAGTAATCAATTGATTATAAGCTTTCATCACAAATGCACCAATAATCACAACGACAACAACAATAATACTAAGAAATTTATTTTTTTTATTCATCTTACTTATCACCTTTCTTTCTAACTCGTAATACAATCATAACTCTTTTGTAATCTTTTTGAAATATTAAACTTAAAAAATCAGTCCTAGGTCCTAGAAGAAAACCGCCATAAGCATTTTAACTTATAGCGGTTGTCATTAATTATAAATAGATGTTTCTACACATTAATCAATCGTAATTTTGTTACATTATTTGAAACAGATAGATCTTCGATAACATCGGCATACGTTAGGCCTTTAGGCAAATCAATAGTATAGATATTCGTATAGATTTTTGTATCATCTACCCAAGAAACATTGAAATTCACATCATAAATTTCAATATGTTTTTCTTCAAAATACTGATTAATAAATTCTTTGGTTTCTTGTTTATGTTGATAGCGAATTTCTAATTTTTTGATTGTTGGTACGTGAATAATTCGTTTGACAATGGTTAAGGCAAATAATACACCGATAAAACTTGTTAAGGCAATCGTATAGTAGCCCATGCCCACCGCGATCCCTAAACCAGCAACGGTCCATAGTGACGCTGCTGTCGTCAATCCGGTGACACTTTGTTTCGTTACAATGATGGTTCCAGCACCTAAAAAGCCGATTCCACTTACAACTTGTGCGATCAACCTTGCTTGATCTGAACGAATGACCCCCGTCAAAGCCGGATTAGCTAACGCATCTTTCAATGCATTGATTGCAATTTGCGACTGAATTAACGCAATAATAGCCGCGCCCATACAAACTAAAATGTGAGTGCGCATCCCTGCTGGGCGATTCTTATATTGTCTTTCAAAACCAATTGCGCCACCCATCACCATCGCTAGGACTAACCGTAAAATAATTTCTGGAATTGTTAGCTGTAACATCCTTTTCACCTCTTCTTCTATTACTTCCAGTATAACAAAAAAAGAACTTGAAACATAAGGAAATCCTTATGTTTCAAGTTCTTTTTCATCAACGATTATAATTTACTTGCAGCTGCATCATCAATGATTATAACAACATCTTGATGGTTTTGTAATGCACTTGCTGGCATGTCTGTTGTTACTGGTCCGTCAATCATTCCTTTAATGGCCTCTGCTTTTGCTTCGCCATAAGCCATTAAAATCATTTTTTTACCTTTCATGATTGAGCCAATCCCCATAGAAACAGCACGTGTTGGGACATCTTCTACTTTGTCAAAATAACGTTTGTTTGCGTTGATTGTTGATTCAGTCAACTCAACGACATGTGTTAAGCTATCTAGAGGTGTGCCTGGTTCGTTGAAACCAATGTGTCCATTTTGACCAATACCTAAGATTTGGATATCTACTGGATGTGCATCGATAATTTTTTCATATTCTGCGGAAGCAGCATCTAAATCTTCTGCTTTACCATTTGGTACAAATGTTTCTTTAAATGGTTTTTTGTCAAATAAGTGTTTGTTCATGAAATAACGGTAACTTTGCTCATCTTCGCCACCTAAACCAACATATTCATCTAAGTTTACAGAAGTCATTTCTGTAAAGTCGACATCACTTGCTGTCATTTCTTTATATAATGTTTCTGGTGTACTACCTGTTGCTAAGCCTAAAACTTTCGCACCATTGTTCATACCTTCTTTAATTAATTCAAACGCTTTTTTGCCGCCTTCTTCTGCATTTGCTACACGGATAATTTGCATTTTGACACGCTCCTTACGGTTTATTTTGGTATAGTCCAATTATAACACCTTCTGAAAAAAATTTCTAGAATAAAAGAAAAAAACTTCTATTTCCATCAGAAATAGAAGTTTTCGAGCTTGTTTAACAGATTAATATTGTGGTGCGTCGGGATCCACATACGTATTTGGATCAGCATAAGCGTTTGGATCTGTGTACGTATTTGGGTCAACGTACGTATTCGGATCATAGGCTCCTTCTGCTGCTTGTTGCGTATTGCCGTTGTATTCTGTTTGTCCGGCTGTGGTGTCCGCTGTGCTACTCGAACTAGTAGAGCTATTGACACTTGAATCACCAGATTCACCAATCAGTGCAGTATCTGTAACAGCATAGCTAAACTGATTATAAAAGGCTAAATCTTTTTCACGTTCAGAAGCATGTTCTTTTAAACCAAGTTGTTTTCTAAGTGTTGTTTGTGTTTTGTATAAACTATTTGGATCTAGGACTTGATAATAAATATCATCAATAGTTGCACTGTATCCTTGTAATTGTTCAGAGTCAATTGTTTTAAAGGCAGACAAATATTTTGATTGGATGTCCATCATGTCATCCCAAGTTAAGTCTGTTTTTACATTGGCTTCAACAGCATCAAGAATTTTTCGATATTTTGAAACACCGTCAAAACTCATGACTTTGCGCACAATTTTCTCAACAACTTCTCGTTGGCGGCGTTGACGACCCACATCTCCTTCAGGATCTTCGTGACGCATCCGCGCATAAGCCAAACCTGTCGTGCCATCTAACTTGATTTTACCTGCTGGAACAGTAATACCGTCCAACGTAAATTCACCAATCGTATTATCTACTTCAATACCGCCTACCGCATCAATCAGGTCTTTTAACCCTTTCATATTGATGGATACATAATGATGGATGGGAATATCCAGTAATTCTTGGACTGTATTAATCGCCATTTCGGCGCCACCAAATGCATAGGCATGGTTCAATTTGTCTTGTGTGTCATTTCCAACAATATCTGTTAGAATATCTCTATCCAAACTGATCATTGTGGACTTGTTTTCTTTCGGGTTGATGGTTACAACCATTGTAGTATCTGAACGACCTTGTTCTGTTCGGCCTAAATCGCCTGTGTCAATCCCCATTAAAAGAACAGAGAATGGTTCTTGCGCATCAATATTAGCCGTGGCTCCTTTATTGGACTTACGGTTAACTGATTGATAGATCCCATTAATTGTTGAATTGGCATCTGAATACATCTTAATCCCGTAAGCACATACCCCAGCTACTACCACTAGCAAGACGCTCAAGAAGCCCAGTACTACTTTTTTCCATAGTTTCATAAGACACTTCCTCGTTTATCTAAGAATAATTCTTAATTCATGCCCTTTATTTTCTCATAGTTTGCTTATTCAAGCAATATTTTTTATTTTTTGGAACAAGAACTTAACACAATTGTAAAATAAAAGAGCGCTTTATCAAGGAACAATTGTTATTTTTGAGAAAGTGTTTGCAGAAATTCTTGATAATGTTTCTGTTCATTCGTTTCAGTGATAGTTATTTTCTCAAATGCACCATTTAGTAAATCAGTCAGTGATCCTTCAATCAAATGCGTAATCGTGGCATTCCCAATTAATTCCATCCAATAACTGTCATCAGACGTTTCGTGGACGACTGTTTTCACCATACCTCCAGCATTTTTGACGGTTATTTCTTCATAAAAAACACCATCTTTCAATAACGTATAAAGTAAACTACTTGCGCACATAGCTGTCCCACAAGCACTTGTAAAACCTACACCACGTTCATACGTTCGAACAAATAGTTGATTTTTGCCAAGAATTTCAACAAAACTCACATTTATCCCTTCTGGAAAATACGGATTTTCATTATTTACATAGGTAGCGATTCGTTCAAATTCTGGACCATTTAAGGTTTCGTGATCCACAAATGCTACAAGGTGCGGATTAGGCACTGCTACCGCTGTAAAGCGAATGGTGTTAGATAAGGCTGGTACGATTTCATCAATTAATGTTTGGACCCCTAAATGCATTGGGATAGTGACTGCTTCAAAACTTACTGGCGAAATTTCCACTTGGTAAGTCGCTACTTCTTCAGCTAAACTGGGGGCTTGACGTACTTTCAAATCTGCAAACATTGTTTCAACTGTAAATGATTTTTCTTGGTTTTTTTCAGCTAAATAACGGGCAACCGTACGCAAGCCGTTCCCGCACATGCTTGCTTCACTACCATCGCTGTTAATCACTCGCATTCTAGCATTGGACGTGCCGTGAGTCCCTTCTCCTACCAAAAGTAACCCATCTGCTCCCGCCAATAATCCTGTTTCCCGCGAACATAACTGGATGCGTAATTGCTCAATTTCCTCAGCGGTTAAAGAACGCTCAAACTGTGTTTCATCCAATAAAAAGAAATCATTTTCTGACCCGTGTACTTTTTGCATCATAACATTCATTTTTTTAGCTCCTTCTTTATGTATCCGTTATCTTTCCCTACTTACTTTAGTATGCCATAAACGAACAACTATTTCGACCCTGGATTTGTAAAAGGAAAGAGTCAAATGACAGCCGTCATTTGACTCTTTCCTTCACAATTGGCAAACTTATTTTGCTGCTGCAAAAAGTTCGTTTACTTTATCCCAGTTAACAACGTTCCAGAATGCTTCAATGTAATCTGGACGAACGTTTTTATATTTTAAGTAATACGCATGTTCCCAAACGTCAAGACCTAAAACAGGTGTTTGGCCATCCATTAATGGTGAATCTTGGTTTGGTGTTGAAGTGATTTCTAATTTACCGTTATTCACAACTAACCAAGCCCAACCTGAACCAAATCGGCCAGTTGCAGCTGTTTTGAAAGCAGCTTTCATTTCATCAAAGCTACCAAATGTTTCATCGATTGCTTCTTTAATAGCGCCAGTTGGTTGTCCACCAGCATTTGGTGCCATAATTTCCCAGAAGAATGTATGGTTTGCGTGACCGCCACCATTGTTACGAACGGCTGTACGGATATCTTCAGGAATAGCATTCATATCTGAAATTAGGTCTTCTACAGATTTTTCGCCTAATTCTGGATGTTTTTCAATCGCTGCGTTTAAGTTAGTCACATAAGTGTTGTGGTGTTTATCATGGTGTAAGTGCATTGTTTCCACGTCAATGTAAGGTTCTAATGCATCATAAGCATATGGTAATTCTGGTAATGTGTAAGTCATTTTTTAAATCCCCCTATTTTTTAGTATGTAACATACGTCTTTCATACAACTATTATGATAACAGAGTGAACCGCTTTCTACAAAATAGTTTGCTTGCCAAAAGAAAAGTTTTACAAAAGAGGGAGATTACCTTGTGTTTCCCTCATAAATTCGCTAGAATGACCTGTAGAAGAACGATGTGAGGAGTAAATAAATGAATACATTGCAATTATTTAAGCAGGCCTTTTTTTCAGTTTCAGAATTACGGCATGCGAAAAAAATGGCGTTTTGGAAAGTAATTCTCTATGCTGTTTTTTTAAGTGCTATTTTAGCACTACCTATTACCAAACAAGTCTTTTCTGTGCTACAAGAGGTGCAACAAGATGGCCAAAAAATTGCAGAAAAGTTGCCTGACTTTTCTATTGAAAATGGCACGTTGCAAACAAAGGCCAAAGAATCTGGTTTTATTTATCAAACCGACTCGATTATTTTTACGTTTGATCCAGATGGAAAGCGTACAGCCGCTGATGTCCAAAAGGATTTAATTGGTAATGCGTTTGGTTTGGCTTTTTTACAAGATGAATTTGTAGTCGCCTTACCAAATTCAGGCGCAACTGAATCAATTCTAGGCACCGACCAATTTATCTTCCCCTATAGTAAAGGAACCTTAGATGGCGTTAACGCTCAGAGTATCAAGAC
>NZ_JAHLRI010000003.1:0-126680 GCF_018919685.1 Enterococcus sp. S183_ASV_20 | reverse complement strand
TTTTTATTGGCAATCTTCACGTACAGGTGACTGGCCATTCACGATTTCTGAAAAGTTGATTGAACAATATATTGAACAATTTGAAGAGGTATACGATATTGAATTGTTACGTTTGCCGAAACGAATTTTTTCTTATTGGCTAGCAATTGTATTAGAACGTGCACCACAAAAAAGAGTGGAACTTTTAGATGAAATTAAACAGGTAGCTGATTCTGATAAAGCTTTTCCTTTAGTAAAAATGTGGCTGAAGAAGTGTAACTTATCGCTGCCTGAAGAAGAGATCTATTTTATATATCGAATTATCTACTCGTTTGGAGTGATTGATGGTAATCCTCGCTATGAAGTTAGTCATGCATTAGCACATAAATTGCATCATACTACGTCTTACCAAGCTGTATTGCTATTAAATAACCTCACGCAAAAAGACTATCAATTTCAATTGGATTTGTCAGATTCTGAATTAATTTTTAACTTTGTGGCATTCCACGAGCGAAGTCAATTCTTTTTC
This sequence comes from Enterococcus sp. S183_ASV_20, assembly GCF_018919685.1. Lineage (NCBI taxonomy): Bacteria > Bacillati > Bacillota > Bacilli > Lactobacillales > Enterococcaceae > Enterococcus > Enterococcus sp. S183_ASV_20. The sequence continues at coordinate 126,172 of NZ_JAHLRI010000003.1, read as the reverse complement.
GGTAATACTGATTTATTTTTTAATCAGTCTTATATTAATGAAATTAAAAGACAAAATACGGAAATAGCCCAACTGATGGAGAACTTTCATCGAGATTTGCAAGAGCAGGCAACAAAAGAGGTCAAAGAAATTTTAAAAAATTGGGAACAACTTTTCTTAAACTATTACTATGTTTTAGATTATTATGATTTGTTGTTAAAGAAATTGACGCCCATTAAGATTTTAATTGCAGACGATTTACATCATACTCATCGATTATGGTTGATGAATAAAATAAAAAATTATTTTGGTAAAGCTTATCCCTTGGCTTTTTATGATTATGAAGTAGATGCATCTGAAGTCGATTTAGTGATTTCTAACTATTATTTTGATACAAAAGGAACGACTTTACTACTGATGAAAAATATACCAACAGAACGCAACTGGCGGAATTTAGAGAAAATTCTTTATAAAATAACCCATTGCAATGATAAATAAAGCTACTTTTTTGCGAGCTTTACATTTTAAATTAATAACATATCGACTACTATTAATTTTGTTTACTTACAAAAGCAACATTGGCTAACAGACAATTTTAGTCAGTTTAGAAACAGCGCTGAAGGATAATTGCCGGCGCTGTTTCTTTTATTTTTTTTCCAAATAGCGGATTTTTTTACACTAAAAAATGATTATTTTTCTTGCTATGCTAGTAATTGAAAGTATAGAAAGGAGCGGGTAGTAATGGTTGCATTTGGTATGGTAGTAATTAGTGTTAAATTAATAGGGATTGGCTTGTTTTGCTATTACGAACTAAAGGCTGAAAAAAATTGTAGTTAAGGAGTGTTGCTAATGCAATTAGAAAATATTTCAAAAACCATTGATAAAAAAGAAATTCTAACAAATATTTCAATTACTGTAGGACCAGGTGAAATTGTAGGTTTAATTGGTCCAAATGGTGCAGGTAAAACGACTACAATGAAAATCATGAGTGGGTTAATTGTTAATTTTCAAGGTAAAGTCGTTGGACAAGAACGGATTGGTGTTTTAATTGATGGACCTAAATATTTTCCAAATAGAACAGCAAGAGAAAATCTTAATTATTTTCGTGCTCTTTCAAAAGAGAGTTATTCAGTTGATTACGTAGAATCACTATTTGATATGAAAAATTACGGGAAAAAGAAAGTCAAAGATTTTTCTTTAGGTATGAAGCAGCGCTTAGGAATGGCGTTAGCTTTAATTAACAAAAATGAGCTACTTATTTTAGATGAACCAATGAACGGTTTAGATCCAGATGGCGTACAAGCGACCATTCAGACACTAAAGCACTTAGCAAAAGAGTTACATATAGGGATTGTCATTTCCAGTCATATTTTAGGGGATCTAGATAAGTTGTGCGATCGAGCGTATTTTATTAAAAATGGAGCAATTATTCAAACAGTCACTTTAGGAAAAGAAGTATCAGTCTATCAATTTACCTTTGATGAAGAAAACGAAGACAAAGTGAGTGAAATTAGTGCTCTTTTTGATGGCGTAGAACAAAGACATCCTCTTTGGTTAATTTCGGAAGCAGATTATCCGTTGTTCTTGAAAGAGTTGGTTTTAAACGACATCATTCCATTAGAAATGAAAAAACATGCACTAAATTTAGAAGATGTTTATTTTTCATTAGTAGAAGGGGAGTAAGAGATGAAAGTAAAAGCTGTGTTAAAACAAGATATTCAGCGCAGAATTTTTTGGTTTTCTGGAAGCTATCTCATTATGTTTGCCATTTTAGGGTTAGTTCCACCATTTTTAAATTATTTTTTTGGCGATATGTTTGATGTAAATGATTATATCAGTGCGATGAATTTTATTAACAGCTTGCTATTACCGATTTTAGTAGTGTCCTTTGTTGTTGACGATCAAGGCTCACGAATTAGTGATTATTATTTTAAAACGAGGCAAGGTCGCCATCTTTATTTGTTCTCGCTGTTGATTTGTGGACTATGTTTGGGCTTGTTAGCAGGATTTTTATTAATCGGTGTTTGTGCTCTTTTAAGCATGGTTCTTTCAGTAGCTGTTTCATGGAAAGTGTTGACTGTCCTAATAGCTTCTTATATATTGTTGCCGTTATTCTACTTAGTTTTAGGTATAACAATGTATTTATTCTTTCATATACAGGGAGTGACTTTAACGATCTTTAATTTAGTTTTTGTGATGATTGTTCCTATTTTAATAAATATTGGAGCATCAACTATCGGATGGGTCGTTCTTTTGCAGTCTCCTTTTTACATTTTAACATTTTTAGGGATGGGTTCAGGAACGATGGATGAATTATTTTATTGTTTAGTAAGCATACTAGTGTTATACGGAATAAATCATTGGAAAATACTACGAATTGATTTTTGAGTAAGGATAGTTCGATTTAAGATTTTAAAAGCATGTATCAGACGTATTTTAATGTCTGGTACATGCTTTTACTTAGTTATTCAATTGATTTTTCAACTCTTGTTGGACACGATTTAATTCTTGTTCATCCACACGTTGGTAGGAAACTCCATCTTGCATAAAACCAGTACCTTGAAGTTGGTCTTGTTTCACTTTACCAAAGGCACTACGATAATCTAAGGCAATTTTTTTCATGTCATCAAAACTTAAATCTGTCTTCATATTATCAGAAACAGCTGTTAAAATTTCTTGATAGTTGCTTACGCTGTTAAGACTTAAGACTTTTTGGACGATGCCTTCAATCACTTTTCTTTGACGTTCTTGGCGGCCGTAGTCACCATTAGGGTCTTCGTAACGCATTCTTGAATAGGAGAGTGCTTGTTCACCATCCAATGAAATTTTACCAATCGTAAAATCATATCCGTCTTGAGAAAAAGTCAGATTATTGTTCACTTCGATTCCGCCAACCGCGTTGACTAATTCTTTTAAACCAGCCATATTAATTGAAACATAATGATTAATAGGTATGTTTAAATAGTTTTCAACTGTGTCCATTGCTAAAGATGCGCCACCAAAAGCATAGGCGTGATTCAATTTATCTTGTTTTCCTTGACCTGGAATATCAACATAGGTATCGCGAGCAAGACTGACTAAGGTTGTTTGCTTGTCACGAGGATTAACTGTTGCAACAATTGTTGTATCCGAACGACCTTGCTCGACACGCCCATCATCGCCTGTATCAATCCCTAATAATAAAACAGAAAAAGGCTCCTTATTGTTTAAATTGACCTGACTTTTTTTAGATCGTTCTACTGTTTCATAGGTTTTATCCATTGATTTAGAAACATCCCAATAAAGTTTTGCTCCCATTCCAACAACTGCAAGAAATAGAACCAAGATAATTCCAAAGATAATGGCAAAAATTTTCTTCCCTTTTGACATATTTTTCCTCCAATAATTTATCACAGGTTGTGATTTTTTTCTTATAGGTTAATCTTACTAATTTTTAGTGAAGAAGTATATAATAATTGTTGAAAGACTATAAAACTTTAAGGTATTTTGCATTATTTTTGCTTAATCTTTTGAAATATCTCAATTCTATTAAAATATGCGAATTAGTATATTACACGTTTTCAAGGTGTTTCATTGTTGATTAATTAGAATTTTAGTGGTATTTTTGTATTTGTAATTAGTACAGATTTTAATCGGAGGTATAACAGTGAGTAAAAAAGGATCAGATATCATAGTAGAAAGTTTAATCAATCACGAAGTGCCCTATATTTTTGGGATTCCCGGTGCAAAAATTGATGGAGTTTTTGATGCATTAGTTGACAAAGGTCCAGAATTAATTTTAGCTCGACATGAACAAAATGCAGCCTTTATGGCACAAGGGATTGGTCGTTTGACGGGAGAGCCTGGCTTAGTTATTGCAACTAGTGGACCTGGTGCCAGCAATTTAGCAACTGGGTTAGTAACTGCGACTGCAGAAGGGGACCCTGTTTTAGCATTGGCTGGACAGGTGAAACGGTCCGATTTGTCAAAATTAACTCACCAAAGCATGAATAATGCTGCATTATTTAGTCCAATAACAAAATTCAGTACAGAAATTCAAGATCCAGAAACATTATCTGAAAATATTGCCAATGCTTACCGTATCGCCAAAACAGCGAAAAAAGGTGCAACATTCTTATCGATCCCACAAGATGTCACAGATAGTCCGGTGACAGGCGAAGCAATTAAGCCTTTGTCGGCTCCGAAACTGGGCCATGCATCAGCAGAAACAATCGCAGCTTTAGCTGAACGAATCAAGCAAGCGAAGTTACCTGTTTTACTTTTAGGAATGCGGGCCTCTGCACGAAAAGTTACCGCAGCCATTCGTGAATTGGTTGCTATAACTGGTTTGCCAGTCGTGGAAACGTTCCAAGGAGCAGGAATTATTTCAAAAGAATTAGAAGAACATTTCTTTGGGCGTGTTGGTTTATTTCGAAACCAACCTGGGGATCGTTTGTTAAAAAGAAGTGATTTAGTGATTGCGATTGGTTATGATCCAATTGAATATGAAGCACGTAATTGGAACGCAGAAAAAGATGCGCGCGTTATTGTCATTGATGAAGTTCAAATGGAAATTGACCAATATATGCAACCGGAAGAAGAGCTAATTGGTGATATGTCTAAAAATATTTTGAAATTATCAGAAGCATTTAGTGAACCAATACTAACAGAAGATGCGCAAGATTATTTAGAAACGCTTCAAGAAAAATTAACGATTAAAGAAGTAAAAACAAGTACAATTGAAAATCGATTACATCCATTAGAAATTGTTCAAACGCTTCAAGAAAAAACTACGAATGAAATGACAGTTACTGTTGACGTAGGGAGTCACTACATTTGGATGGCTCGCCACTTTAGAAGTTATGAACCGCGTCATTTATTATTTAGTAACGGTATGCAAACATTAGGTGTCGCTTTGCCTTGGGCAATCTCGGCTGCGCTGGTTCGTCCGAATACACAAATTATCTCTGTTTCTGGGGACGGCGGTTTCCTATTTTCAGCGCAAGAATTAGAAACAGCGGTTCGTTTAAAGCAAAATATCGTGCATATTATTTGGAATGATGGTAGTTATGATATGGTTAAATTCCAAGAAGAAATGAAATATAATCGATCCTCTGGCGTAGATTTTGGTCCAGTTGATTTTGTGAAGTATGCTGAAGCTTTTGGAGCCAAAGGGGTTCGAGTACATTCACAAGCAGAATTTGCCGCAGCTTTAGAAGAAGGAATGCAAACAGAAGGCCCAGTGATTATTGATGTTCCTGTGGATTATTCAGATAATCAAGAATTAGGTAAAACATTGTTACCAGATCAACTTTATTAGGAGATGGAAAAATGAGCGAACAATATGTTTATCAACATGGTACGCTAGGCGGTTTAATGGAAAGTTTGATGGCAGGAACGGCAGAAATTGGTACGTTACTCACGCAAGGTGATTTTGGAATTGGGACATTAGAAGGCTCAAATGGCGAAATTATTTTATTGGACGGTACATTGTATCATGCAAATCAAACTGGCGAAATTGCTATTCTAGAAGGCGAAGAATTAACGCCATATGCCGCAGTTACTCGTTTTCAAGAAGATGGCGCATTCCCTGTATCAACAGAAACCGATGAAAATATTAAAGCACAAATTTTAGAAAAAATTAGTCCTAATTTTTTTGCGGCAATTAAAATTAGCGGTCTTTTTGCGAAGATGCATGTCCGTGTGGCACCTAAACAAGAAAAACCGTATCCACCATTTGTAGAAGCCGCACGCAATCAACCTGAATTTACAGCGGAGAATATTCAGGGAACAGTTGTAGGGTTCTTTACACCTAAATTATTTCATGGTGCCTCTGCCGCAGGGTTTCATTTGCACTTTATCAGTGAGGATCACCAATTTGGTGGGCACATTCTTGATTTTGGCATTAAACAAGGGACTGTTTCGTGGATGGAAGCAGCAGAATTGCGGCAGCATTTTCCAGTTCATGATGCTGATTATCGGAATAAAGAAATTGATATTGCAAAAGCTTTGTCTGCAATTGAAGAAGCGGAATAACTGAATAACAAGGCACATTTCTCCACGCCCATTCAAGTTGACCTAGTTAGTCAACTTGAATGGGCTTATTGCTGTTCGTCGCTTTTTGTTGTTATTTTTCAAAAAAAAAATAGTATCCTTTTTATAATAAGCAAATAACAATTGGAAAGGATGGCGTAATGGACACACTTTATAGAAGTTGGCAATTATCTGGTTGGCTCTATCATGATATTTTTGTCATCATTGTAGCAATTATTTTTATAGTAATTAGTGGTATTTTGGTTATTTCCTTAATAAGAAGGCGGAGTACAAGGAGACTGGTTCCCTATGCGTTAATTTTGTTGGTTTATCTTGCAGTGGTACATTTTGCTGGTTTAATCTTTTTCGGAATGTTTCGTTCAGTAACGATTGAAGAGAAAAGTGCGACGTTTTATTCTGAAAAAACGAAAGGATTAACTTCTATCGAGCGAATGATTATCCCAAATGGACGAACGAATGGCATTAGCACTAGTAACTCATTGTTTCAAGTGATTTCTGTTAATAGTCAGACGGGCGAACGAATGTGGAGTAAACGTTTAGGCTGGCGTGATTATTTAATTGGTCAAACAGATCAATATGTGGTTTTGAATAATGCTGATAACGAGGCCATTTACTTACTAGATACAAAAACAGGGAAAAAACAGTTTTCTGAAGCGGATTTAGTGAAGAAATTCCCTGAATTAAAAGACTGTTTAAGCTCTGATTTCGTTGATTATCGTTTTATGGATAATCGCTATCTCTATATTTATGGATTAAACAATCGATATTATCAATTAGATTTGAAAAATTGGCAGTTAAAACAAGACCCAACTTTCAAAGAAGTCTTTCAAACACAAGAAGCGCCTAAATGGACGGTAGATTCAAATGAGAGTCAAATTGGTCAAGAGCTGTCATCGGAAGAGCGTACAACAGTGCAAGGAAAACTAGAAGAGCAACTAATAGCACCAGTTTTATTAGGCAAGAAAGATGAAGCAAATTATTATGTTCTGTCATACAAGAAAAGACAAAGTAATCAAGCGATAGTTGGCTTATACAATTGGCAGAAAAAAACATACGAGTGGCAAACACCGTTGCTTTTAACTAAAGAAAATGTACCTATTGAAGCTTTTCAAGTAGAGGATGCGTTATTCATTAAAGTCCCGCGTTATTTATACAAAATTAACCTGAATAATGGTAATCAAGAGTATCAGTTTGATTACCGTTGGGGCCAAGTGATTCGTTAAACGAAAAGTGGTAAAGCATGCTTAGACAAATAGAAGGAGCAAATAGTCCTTATGATATAAAAAAACGCTTAGAAGAGTAGTGATTCCGCTAGTTTTCTAAGCGTTTTTTTTATTTTATGCAGGTCCAGAGATTAAATTCCAGATAATCGAACCTGTATATACGCCAGGAAATAATTGTGAAACAGGGGTTTGGATTGCAAGAGAAATATCGGTCATGCGGCCGCTCCACATTCCTTGTCCTTTTCTATCACCAGCGTTACTCATTAAAGTGGCACCGTTACCGATAATAATTGGGTTGGTCGGGAAGTCGGGTGCAGCAGGATCTTCTGAAAAATCCAGTCCATACATTGTATTTGTCATAAAGAAACGCCTTAACGTTTTGTCATAGCGAGCATAGCCGCCTGTTAATTGAAACGTAATGATGCCTAGTAAAGAATGAGCTTCGTTTCGCATGTGTGGGATTTCAGCAGTGACATGCCAACCAGTTAAGGCTCCGCGAACATCCCCCATCCCGAAGTGTCTCATTGTATGAGTATTGCCTTCAGAAGGTCGTATAGGAACTGCCGTTAAATCACCAGAAATCGCTTGGGTTTCAAAAGTAAATTCTTTCGGAATAAAGAGCAAGTCAAAACTAGTGTTAGGATTTTCTAAATCAGGATCAATGGCATCGTCAACCGATTCATCACCAGGCAGCCCTCCAATTTCTAGTTCAACTGAAACAGGCGTTTTTCCAGAACGGGTGGCAAAAGAAACCGATGGGTCAAAACTAAAGAGACTGAATACTAGCAACAAGGCTGCAAGTGATTGATAAGTGAGTAGATTTTTTTGCTTCAAGAAAGTTCCTCCTTTAGGTGCTGATAATATAAGTATACGCAAAAGGAGCTGTTTTTATTTATCAGTAATTTACAGGAAATTCGAAAATATTGAGACAGATAGTTTTTAATATTAGTTGAGAAAGGTGAGTCGACAATTTTTACTTGTTGATTCTGTCTTTTTTGAGCACCATTCGTTATATCAAGCATGCTAAAATATAAAAGAAATCATCAGGTATCACTAATGAAAAGGGAGAGGAGGAGAAAACTTTGAGTAAGTGTTTGGGGTTGTTGGTGATTTTATTTGTATTAACTGGCTGTTCAGGAAGTAGGAATTCGCAACAGGAAGTCGTTATAGAAAAGTCTGCTAATAATGACAAAGCAAGACAATTTGTTGATCAAAAAAATCCGCATTTAGGAACGCAATTAGAAGCAGAATCTTATACTAAACAGGAAGCGATTGAATTTTTACAAAATGGTTTAGGGATACCAACGAATGACTCGGCGTTTCATTATACGTTTAAGCAGTCAAATAAAGGAAGTTATGTTGTTCAAATTATATCTGAAAAGAATAGTGTCTCAAAAGAGAATGAATTGTTCGGATATTATCAGGTGTATCAAGATGGTATTATAGTGAAAATGATGGAAAAGGATCAAACGTTCCAAGAAAATTAAGTGATAAATAAAAAAGTTGACAAAAAACACAAACAGTCTTGTTTGTGTTTTTTTGTTTAATGTTCGTGTTTTATTTTTTAATAACCTTTTCCGAAAAAATATACGAACGTTCGGGTTTGAAAACGAACAAAAAGATGAAAATGTGTTGAAATATACGTTTTCCTTGCGTATACTGATGAAGTGAAAAAACGAACGAGGAGTGTACGAATGAACAAGAAAGTTCCGTATTTAATTGTGGCACCGGGGCTAGTACTATTATTATTTTTCTTAATGATTCCATTAATTACTAGCATTTTGCCAACCATTTTTACTGATCATGGCTTGACACTAAATCAGTATGTTACTTTTTTTAAAGATGACTATAATGTTTCAATTTTCTGGCGAACGATAAGAGTTTCGTTAATTGTGACGGGTATTTCAATTGTGTTGGGCATTCCAACGGCATACTTTATTGCTGGAGTTTCCAAAAAATGGCGTGGCTTTTTAATGGCTATGACCTTGTTTCCACTATTAACCAATTCAGTTATTCGAAGTTTTGCTTGGATTAACATTTTAGGAAAAAACGGTGTAGTGAATACGTTGTTATTAAAAACAGGCTTAATTGAGCAACCGCTGAATTTATTGTATACAGAATTTGCAATTATTATCGGTTCAGTGTATTTATTTTTACCAACAATGATTATGACCTTAGTTGGGGTTATGGAAAACATTGAAGGAGAAATGCTAGAAGCGGCTGAGACGCTAGGCGCCAATCCAATGACGGCTTTTCGGAAAATTGTTTTACCTTTATCAATTCCAGGCACCATTGTAGGAAGTATATTAGTGTTTACAGGAACTTTAACGGCTTATACGACGCCACAGCTATTAGGTGGTAACCAAAAAATGATGATGTCGACCTTCTTATATCAAAAGGCTAATACTTTAGGTGATTGGCAATCGGCGAGTGTTCTTGCATTTATTATGATTTTAACAACATTAATTGTGATGAAAGGCCTAGACATGGTCGCTAAGAAAGTAGATCGGAGAGAAGCAAATCATGCGTAAGCAAAAAGGACTATCTGTTATTGCAATTCTAGTTTTTCTGTTTTTATTTTTACCATTATGTTTGATTGTGGTGACTTCTTTTGGAACAGCCGCAGCGATTCAATTTCCGATTAAAGGCTTTACTTTAGATTGGTACGCCAAAGCCTTACAATCGGAAACGTTTATGGACAGTTTTAAGTTAAGCTTGTTGATTGGGGTATTAGCGACTGTTTTAGCATTAATAGTAGGGATTCCGGCTTCCTATGCGCTGGCTCGTTATTCCGTTCGCGGGCGCAACTTTATTAAAAGCTTTTTCTTATCCCCAACTGTGATTCCAGGAATTGTGGTCGGGTATACGTTATTTCAATATATTGTTATTAAATTAGGTTTGCCTGTCTTTCAAGGATTATTAATGGGGCATTTTTTAATTAGTTTGCCTTATATTATTCGAGTGGTTGGGTCAAGTATGGAACAACTAGATTATTCAATGGAAGAAGTAGCTTGGACATTAGGTTGTACAAGATTGCGAGCTTTTATTCAAATTGTTTTACCCAATGTGTCTTCAGGAATTTTTGCAGCCTTTATGTTAGCATTTGTCAATTCGTTTAACAATGTTCCTGTATCGATGTTTTTATCAGGTCCCGGTGTGACGATGCTGCCTACTTCTTTATTAAGTTATATGGAATACAATTATGATCCAACTGTTTCAGCAATTTCTGTATTGTTGATGCTACTAACAATGGGCTTAATGTTTTTAATTGAAAAAACGTTGGGACTAGCTTCCATTGCCTAAAACATGGAAGAAGCACGAGATAGAAAGAGGAGAAAATTTTGACTTTTGTGGATTTAAAAGATATTCGCGTCAGCTATGACGGAAAACAAGATATTTTAAAAGATTTAAATATTTCAATGGAAAAAGGAGAGTTAGTTTCTTTATTAGGACCGAGTGGTTGTGGTAAAACGACTACGCTAAGAGTGATTGCTGGATTAATTAAGCCAAACGACGGACAGTTTTTCGTTGACCAAGAAGAACTAACAAAGGTTCCTGTCCATAAAAGAAACTTCGGGATGGTTTTTCAAAGCTATGCGTTATTTCCCCATTTAACGATTGCAGAAAATGTCGCTTTTGGGCTGAAATTACGCAAAGAAAGCAAACAAACCATGGACCAAAAAGTCACGGAAATGCTAAAAGTATGTGGTTTAGAAAGCTTGGGCGACCGTTATCCAAAACAATTATCTGGTGGTCAAAGACAGCGGGTTGCGCTAGCACGTGCTCTGATTATTGAACCTAAACTATTACTACTAGATGAACCGTTGAGTAATTTAGATGCAAAATTGCGAGTGGCAATGCGGATTGAAATCAAACGGATTCAACAACAATTAGGCATTACGACAGTTTTTGTCACACATGACCAAGAAGAATGTTTTTCTATTTCAGATAAAGTGGCCATTATGAATAATGGCGTGATTGAACAATATGATTCACCAGAAACGATTTATCGTTTGCCTCGTACTAAGTTTGTTGCAGAATTTATCGGTTTTGAAAACTTTTTCTCTGTCGAAAAAATGGAAGCCGGTCATTATCGGACACAAACAAATCAAATAGTGAAAACGACTAATCCTGAACCAAATGTTACAACGACGGTGGCAACGATTCGTCCAGGGGACATTGAGATTGTTTCAGAAGCTGCTACTAATACTGTCGCAGGTACTGTCGCTGTCCGAACATTTTTAGGGAAAAGCTATCAATATGAAGTGGAAACAGCGTTAGGTACATTGCTGGTTAATGGAACAAGTGAACAGTTATATGAAACAAACGAAACCATTCACTTGGCTTTTCCAGCTGAGAAATTAGTTATTTTAGAAAAATAAAAACCATTTTGGAGGAAGATTTAAAAATGAAAAAACGCGTAATTTTAGGGACATTAGTCGCTGCAACGTTATTAATGACTGCTTGTGGAAACAGCGAAGCAACTACGAAAAGCGAGAGCAAAGGTGGAAGTAATGCTTTAGTCGTTTCAACTTTCGGATTAAGTGAAGATATTGTCAAAAAAGACATTATCGCTCCATTTGAAAAAGAGAATGAAGCGAAAGTTACCTTAGAAGTAGGCAATAGCGCAGACCGCTTTACGAAATTAAAAAATAATCCCAATGCGGGAATTGATGTCATTGAATTAGCACAAGCAAATGCAGCACAAGGTGGAAAAGAAGGGTTATTTGAAAAAATTACAGAAAAAGAAGTACCTAATTTAAGTCAGTTAACGCCGGGAGCAAAAGAGGTTTTTGAAAGTGGTGCTGGCGTACCAATCGCTGTAAACAGTATCGGGATTGTTTACAACAAAGAAAAATTAGGCAAAGAAATTAAAAACTGGGATGACTTATGGTCAGCTGATTTGAAAGGTAAAATTTCTGTTCCAGACGTTGCCACGACGGCAGGTCCTTTAATGTTATACGTTGCCAGTGAACATGCTGGTCAAGATATTACAAAAGATAACGGGAAGGCCGCTTTTGAAGCGATGAAAGAATTAAAACCAAACGTTGTTAAAACGTATTCAAAATCGTCAGACTTAGCTAATATGTTCCAATCTGGTGAAATTGAAGCAGCTGTGGTTGCTGATTTTGCGGTTGATATTATTCAAGGCGCAGCAGAAAACGTGACGTATGTCGTCCCAGAAAGCGGCACGTATGCCAACTATAATACAGTCAATATTCCTAAAAAAGCACAAAACAAAGAAACCGCCTTTAAATTTGTTAACGCACGGATTAGTGAAGAATCACAAAAGGCCAAAGCGATTTCATTAAATGAAGGACCTACAAATCAACAAGTAACGTTAAGCGAAAAAGAAGCGAAAAATAAAACATATGGTGCCATTGCCGAACGTGCCAAAACAGTCGATTTTAATTTTATTAATAGTCAACTAGCGGATTGGATTGATCAATGGAATCGGACGATGAATCAATAGTTTTAGAAAAGAGGGACAAAATGAACGTCGATGTATTACTAAAAAATGTGTGGCTGTATCAAACAGTCACTCAAACATTCGTTCAACGAAATGTTGCGATTAAAAATGATAAATTTTATTACATTTATGAAGAAGAGAACGTCAATTTGCAGCCCCAAAAAACAATTAATGCCGAGAATCAATGGATGATTCCCGGCTTAATTGATGCACACATGCATATTGAAAGTTCCATGACGACACCTACTATTTTTTCCAAAGCAGTAGTGCGTTACGGTGTGACAACGGTGATTGCCGATGCCCATGAAATGGCTAACGTATTTGGCTTAGAAGGCTTAAAAGCTTTTATGGCCGCTGAAACAGAACTAGATATCTTTCACGCAATTCCTTCCTCGGTTCCTTCGACCACTCCCGAATTAGAAACAACTGGTGGGATTATCGGCTTAGCAGAAGTAGCAGAATTACTCAAAGAACCAAAAGTGATTTGTTTAGGGGAAGCCATGAATTTTAAAGGGATTTCCTATGAGCCAGATTCTTTAATTCGTCAAATTATCGATTTGTGCCAAAAACAACGACCAACCATGCCTTTAGAAGGCCACTGTCCTAAAATCGAAGATCAAGAGTTAGCAGATTTTCTATATAGTGGTATCACTTCAGATCATACCCATCAATTTCCTAAAACGTTAAAAGAAAAAATTGAAGCGGGCGTCTTTATTCAATTTCAAAATAAATCAATCACTCCTGAAAACATTCAGGTGATAGTAGACAATGACTTCTACAATTATGCAAGTATTATCACGGATGACGTGATGGCTGATGATTTGCTAAAAGGTCATCTAAATGAAAATGTCAAAAAAGCCGTTCATGCAGGGTTACCTATCGAGAAAGCCATTTATATGGCAACTTATACGCCAGCCAAACGAATGGGTCTCCATGATCGCGGCGAAATTGCACCTGGTAAAAAAGCTGACTTTTTGTTATTAAATGACTTAGAAAGTTTTGATATTAATACGGTTTATAAATCTGGAAAGGTCGTTTTTGAAAAAGGCGAGCCCTTCCATTATCCAGAAAAAATCGAAGAGTTTCCAGCCGCTTATCAACAAACCATCCAATGTAAAAAGTTAACAGAAGAAGATTTACTTTTAAAGGTGGCTACAACAAAAGAAACAGTTCGTTGTAATGTGATTCAAAAACAAGAAATTGGCACATTTACAGAACGAATTACAAAAGAAATTCCTGTTGAAAATGGATTGTTGCAATGGCAAAAAGCCAACTGCGCCTTATTAATTGTGATGGAACGTTACGGAAAAAATGGTAATATTTCTTTTTCTTTAATGGATCAACCTCTTTCCGAGAAAGGAGCCATTGCGACAACCTGGGCCCATGATCATCATAATTTAATGGTGATGGGTAATACGATTGAGGATATTCTGTTAGCGCAGAATGAATTATTAGCGATGCAAGGCGGCTATTTGGTTGCTTCGGATCAGCAAGTGATGGCAACTTGTCCTTTACCAATTGGTGGGATTTTATCGCAAGCACCGATTGAACAATTAGGCGCTTCTTTACAAAAAGTCCGACAAGCTATGCAAGCGTTAGGTTATCAAAATATGAATGAAATCATGTCCTTTTCTACACTATCATTACCTGTCTCGCCAGCCATTAAAGTGACAGATTTTGGGATGATGGATACGAAGTCACAACGTTTCTATCCATTAGTTTTTCCAGAGGATGGAGTTCTTTTTCATGAAAACACTCATTAAAAATGTGCATATACTAACAATGGATGAGCAATTTTCAGAAATCAAAGCCGGCTATTTAGTGATTGAAGAAGACACAATTGTGGAATTAGCATCAATGACCACACTTGATGAAAAGCGAGTGGCTGCAAATCAAGTAATCGATGGCCAAAATGGAATTTTAATACCTGGGATGATTAACACCCATACCCATGTAGGCATGATTCCGTTTCGTTCGTTAGGAGACGATGTGCCAGATCGACTCCGGCGTTTTCTTTTTCCATTAGAACAATTCATGACAAAAGAATTAGTAGGATGCAGTAGTGATTATGCAATTGCTGAAATGTTACTGAGTGGTATTACGAGCTTTTGTGATATGTATTATTTTGAAGATGAAATTGCTAAAAGTTGTGAAAAAATGAGTGTTCGTGCTTTGCTCGGAGAGACGATCATTGATATGCCCACTTGTGATAGTCCAGAGCCTTCAGGCGGTCTTTTTTACGCGGAAACCTTTATTCGCAAGTGGCAAGGCCATCCGTTGATTACGCCTATACTTGCGCCACATGCACCGAATACCAATTCACCAGAAGTGTTGGCAAAAATTATTGAACTTAGTCGGCAATACCAAGTTCCTGTGACCATGCACGTTGCTGAAATGACTTATGAAATGGCTGAGTTTGAAAAAGCCTATCAAAAAACACCAATTGCTTTCTTAGAAGAACTGGGTTATTTGAGCGAGCCGTTTATTTTAGCGCATTGTATTTTGGCAACAGATGAAGATCTTGCGAGTTTAGCTGCTACTAATGGAAAAGCGCGTGTCGCTCATTGTATTGGTGCGAATACTAAATCAGCCAAAGGCGTAGCGCCGATTAAGCAAATGCTTGATCAAGGGATTATTGTCGGTTTAGGCGCGGATGGACCTAGTAGTGGGAATACATTAGATTTATTCACCCAAATGCGTATGGTTGCGAATTTTCATAAGACAGCACACCAAGATCGCTCTTTGTTTCCTGCTAAAGAAATTGTTTATCTGGCAACGATGGGGGGCGCTAAAACGTTAGGCTTGGCGGAGCAAGTCGGCTCATTGGAAGTGGGCAAAAAAGCGGATATAACATTAATTGAAACGCAATCAGTTAATATGTTTCCGATTTTTGATGCCTATTCAGCGTTGGTTTATTCAGCAAATGCTAGCAATGTTGAAGCCGTTTGGGTGAACGGTCAACAGTTAGTTGCCAATAAAGAATTACAACAAGCTAATCTCAAAGAAATCAAGGAAAAATTATATCAGGCCATGAATACGTTTGTGAAAGAAGCTAAAAAAAGAGCAGCTCTCTAAACAGAACAAGTAGGACGTATCGGATTGATTAAATAACGCTGGATTGACGTTTAGTGATTCAGGTTCTAATAGAGCGCAGACAAACTTTTAATGAAAGAGTTGCCTGTGTTCTTTTTTGTTATAAACATTTTTCTTTTTCTATATATATTTTTAAGGTAAGTTGTATTATAGTAAGTTTGAGAAGATGAGAATGAGAGGAAAAGCAATGAATATACAACGGTTTATAGAAAAACGCAAAGCACGTGGTTTGTCGCAAAGTGAATTAGCTAAAGGGATTTGTACGCAAGTTACGGTTAGTCGCTTTGAAAAGAATGGTCAAGTCCCAACTTTAAAAATATTGATCCAACTATGTAATCGTTTAGAGCTACCTTTGGGGGAACTCTTCCCGCGCGTAGGGATTAAACAACCTGAAATTCTTGAAAAAATGGAAGAAGCAGAATTCTTCTTGATTACCAGCGAACATGACCAATTGCAAACAATTTTAAAAAATATTCCTTTTGATGAAATCAAAGATTCCCAACTGTTATTAGAATATTATTATTTACAAGGCTTTGTCATGATTTTTCAAAATGCTTCGTTGATGGATTGCTTATTTACCTTTGAAAAACTTCTGTTTGAAGAGCAAAAATACACGAGCGATATTTACCGTTTGTTAGCTTTTACTGGAATTGGCATGGCCTATGCCAAAGAAGGCGAAATTGAGAAAGCCGAATTTTATTTCAATAAGGTCTTCAAGGAAATTTATCTCTATACTATTCAATCAATGGAAGATACTTGGCGAGTATTAAATGTTGTCTTTCACTGTGGTGTTTTTTATGCAGAAAAAGGCGATTTAGAAACAAGTGATGCTTTGTTAGAGTATGCGATTTCCATCTGTTCTGATAATCACGTCACGTATTACTTGGCAAGAGCAGCTTTCCAACTTGCGAAAAATGCCTTAGCTGAAGAAAAGCCGCAAGAGCAAATTTTAGAACTACTACAAGATGCCCGCGCGTATGCAAAAATCAATAAAAACCGCATCTTGTTGGAAGCAATTCAAACATTGAAAGAAACAATTTTATCTAAGAATAATTAGTTTATATAGAAAATTATATATTTATTTTCAAAATATAATAAAAAAAGCGTTTTTTAAAAGAGTTCAAGACATGTTACGACCTTAAATGAAAATTTTAAGGTCGTTATTTTATATAAAAAAATATATAAACGACTTGACTGGCATCAAATAAAGGCGTATGATTCATTTGTGAATAAATGTGAAATAAAACACAATCTTTCGTGGAGAGGAAGTCTTGAGGTGCAACAAAGTCAAACTATTTATTTGATGGGCACAGTAATAGATGTATTTGTAGACCATGAAGAACCTGAAAAAATTCTAGAAGAAGTGCATCAACGATTGATCACTTATGAACAACGCTTTAGTGCAAATGATTCAACTTCGGAACTGATGGCTGTCAATCAACAAGCTGGGCAAAAACCAGTCAGCGTTCATCCAGAGTTGTATCAATTAATTGCATTAGGGAAAAAACATAGTTGTGATCCAGCTAGTCATTTGAATGTTACCATTGGCCCGTTAGTTCAAACATGGCGAATCGGTTTTAAAGATGCCCGTGTCCCGTCAGAAGAGGAAATTAAAGCCTGTTTGAAAAAAATTAATCCAGAAAAGATTCACTTAAATCCCTTAAAACAAACGGTTTTTTTGGAAGAAGAAGGAATGAAATTAGATCTGGGGGCTTTAGCAAAAGGCTATATCGCTGATTTACTAATTGCCTATTTGAAAGAAGTCCATGTGACGTCTGCTTTGATTAATCTGGGCGGTAATATTGTGACGTTGGGGCCCTCTATGCATCAAAACAAAAAATGGCGAATTGGTATTCGCAATCCGCAAGAATCCAGAGAAACAATCAGCTTACTTGTCGAAGTGGCTAATCAATCGGTTGTGACGTCGGGCATTTATGAAAGAAGTTTAACCGAAGCTGGGCGAGTCTATCACCATTTGTTGGATCCGACAACCGGATACCCATTGGAAACTGAAATGGCCAGCATCACAATTATCTCGGATGCTTCAGTGGATGGTGAGATTTGGACAACGCGTTTATTTGGTTATCCAATTCCAGAAGCGCTTGAAATCCTCAATCAACTAGATGGGATTGAAGGAGTCATCATTACACAAGACCAGCAAATTTTATATAGCAGCGGGTTAGCAGATACTCTTCACATTATCCATTCATAGAACCGAAAAAGAAAGGACAGCTCATTATGAAAAAAATTATCGGCTTAGTAGGAACGAACTCAGAGCAATCAACCAATCGTCAACTTTTGCAATTTATGCAACACTATTTTGCGCAGGAGGCTGACATTGAACTAGTTGAAATTGTTGACTTTCCTATGTTTAACAAGCCAGAAGACAAAGCTTTGCCAGAAATAGTTAAAACGGTTGCTGAAAAAATTGAAGCAGCAGATGGCGTCATTATCAGTACGCCTGAATATGACCATGCGGTGCCGGCTTCTTTGATGAATGCCCTAAGTTGGTTATCTTACGGGATTTTTCCGTTTGTTGATAAACCAGTTATGATTACTGGTGCATCCTATGGCACGTTAGGTTCCTCTAGAGCACAAGCGCATCTACGTCAAATTTTAGATGCTCCTGAATTGAAAGCACGAATTATGCCAAGCTCTGAATTTCTATTAGCGCATTCCTTACAAGCTTTTGATGAAAACAATGCGTTAAAAGATTCAGAACAAATAGATAAACTAGCTGGTTTGTTTGCAGATTTTTGTGTATTTATTGAAATTACAGAACAGCTGAAACATGCGCATGCGCAAAATAAAAAAGAAGCAGAAAATTTCTCATGGGAAACGATTTAACGAAATGGAGTGAATAAAATGAAATTAATTGGGATCGTCGGATCAAACGCTGATTCTTCTTATAATCGGTTACTACTGCAATATATTGGCAAAGAGTTTTATAAAATGTTCGACTTGGAAATTTTAGAAATTAAAGATATTCCAATGTTTAATCAAAGTAAGGATCAAACGAACAGTGTCTTGATTCAGAATATGAATCGCAAAATTTTACAAGCAGACGGCGTAATTATTGCGACGCCCGAACATAACCATACCATTCCTGCCGGTTTGAAAAGTGTGTTAGAATGGTTATCATTCAAAATTCATCCGCTGGAAAATAAACCAGTAATGATTGTTGGTTGCTCTTATTATGATCAAGGAACCTCGCGTGCGCAATTACATCTCCGTCAAATTCTTGATGCACCTGGTGTCAATGCAATCGTGATGCCTGGGAACGAGTTTTTATTAGGGAAAGCTAAAGAAGCATTTGATGAAAACGGCAACTTAATTGCGGAGGGAACACGTCAATTTTTAGAAAGCACATTACAAAAATTCGTGGAATTCATTGATGTGATTTCAAAATTAGAAGGGGCTAAGCCAAAAGACTTACCTGAGGATTTACATGCAAAAGGAACCATTGAAACAACGATCGAAGGGGTTGATATGGCAGCAGATGATTGGGTAGAACAAGCAGCAGAAGTGGTTCAGGCTGTGGAAGGCGACACATATGTAAAATTAGATCGAGGCATTTTAACCGTAGATCAGCTAAATTATTTCTTAAAATCAATGCCAATGGAATTGACTTATGCAGACAGTAACAATCAATTTTTATATTACAATAAAAAAATGGCTGCTGAAGAAATGTTTGCTAAACGGCAACCAGGACAAGTTGGTAATCCATTAGCGAATTGCCATCCGCCAAAAGCATTGAAAAATGTAGAATGGGTGATTCAACAATTACGGTCAGGAAAAACAGATGCTATTCGCGTTCATGTTCCAATGCACGGACCAGATACCTATGTAGTGCATAACTATCAAGCGATGTATGATGATAATGGAAATTACGCGGGAATTAATGAGTATATTTTAGACTTTAAACCAATTGTTGATTGGTATTTAAAACAAACTGGGCAAGAATTAGTCGGTGGAAAAAACGTCGATGCAGTCAGTGGTGCCTCCAAAAAAGAAGCGCCAGAAACAGCAGATAGTGTCTCAAGTGCATCAGTCCATGAAGAAGAGTCAGCGACCGAAAAGCCAACAGTTGACAGCGTTTCTAGCGCTTCAATTAAAGAGTAAAATAACAGCAAAAAATAGCGGCAACAAGTAGTCATACTGTATTCAGATTAGCAATGCCAAATGAGGACTTTTATTGACAGAAGCTGATACTTAAAAGAGTAAGAACTTTATAGGAAGATAGTATAGAAGACGAACCAAAAGTTTCAATCATTTTTGACGAATAGGCTAGAAAAGAAACAGAAAATTAGTCAAACAAATCAGCTTTTCTTTAAATTTAAAGTAAAAAAATAACAAAAAAAGCCTCCTTGGTGACGCAAGGGGGCTTTTTTTGGTTAAAATAATACTTTTCTATGAAGATTCCTAAATATTGAAAGAATCATTTTTAAATTTGTGGAAAAAATAAGCAAGATTGACACTCACGTCTTGTTAAAAAAATAGATACTTAAGGCGTGATAGTTTGGAGTTGAAAATGTGACTACTTTGTTAGATGAATTATTAGACCAAGAATTCCGAGATAAATTACTTATTTATCAAACTTTTATGAATAGTGAAGGTCCATTATTAAAAGAAGAATTTTATGGATATTTTGATTTATCCACTCAAAAGTTAGAATCGTTGTGCCGTCAAATAAATTATGAATGTACACAGATTTCTTCAAGGAGTCAAATTCTTTTTCCAGCTAAAGGACTGATTAGTGCGCAAAAATTATCGCAAATTGATTATCAAGCCTTAAGAAAATATTATTTTGATCAATCACTAATGGCCAAGTTGCTTCTTGATGTGGGCCTCTATCAAAAGCACACGATTCAAGAATTTTCTCAAATTCATTTTATGAGCAAAAGCAAAATTTATGCCTTCTCGTATAAACTAAATCTGATTTTAGCTAATTGGCGTATTAAATTAAAGTCAACAGGCTTGGTTGGAGAAGAGAAAAATATCCGAAGTTTTTGTTTTCAATGCTTGTATTATTTTTATGGAAGTAATCAAGAAAGGCTGCCTAACATTTTGCTGGAAAATAGTCCTGGCATTAAACAATTTATAAACGATCTACAATTGATGTATCAAAGAACGTTTAGTCTTAATCAAAGCGCACAACTATTTATTCTTTTAACGATTCAACGTTTTCGTGTATTTTCTGATCATGTAGTGGACTCTTTTACGGAAGTTCATGTGCCTAGCTGTTTACAGCATGCGTTTGAAAAAATTTATACAAGCGAAACCCCTCTTTTTAAAGAGGATTTTGGCAAAGAGACTTCATATATTTTTCTTTTTTTAAGTTTAAATGAATACATTGATAGTCCGATTGTTTTTCCAGATAAGTTAACCATGTTAGACGAATTTATTGATCATATGAATAGTGTTATTCCTTTCTTTGAAAAGCGAATTACGGTGGAAACAAAAGAAAAATTAAAGTTG
This sequence comes from Enterococcus sp. S183_ASV_20, assembly GCF_018919685.1. Lineage (NCBI taxonomy): Bacteria > Bacillati > Bacillota > Bacilli > Lactobacillales > Enterococcaceae > Enterococcus > Enterococcus sp. S183_ASV_20. The sequence goes on along the minus strand of NZ_JAHLRI010000003.1, from coordinate 104,896 downwards.
ATTTGTTATCGCTGGGACCGCCTATACTTTTCAGTGGCTGCATTTATTCCCGCCAAGCAGAGCAGTTTCTTTGAAGAGCGGTTTCCTCAAATTCATCGCGCCTTAGATGGTTTTATACAAAAGACAGAGTCGCTGTATCAAAAACGATTTTTAATGTATGAACGCGTGCATCTATACTATGATTTTATGTTTTGTTTGTTAAATGATCGGTCTTTTTGCGCAATTGAAAAAACGATTCATGTATTTGTTGATTTTTCTGGTGGGGAGGATTATAACCGCTTTATTGCAAAAATTATTGCTTCTTTCAATTATATGGATGTCATGATTGATCACAAATTAACCTTAGAAACCGATTTGTATTTGTCCGATTTTTATAGTTCGAAAGTACGGTGTCGTCAATTGACATGGCGTCATTTGCCGGAAACAAAAGATTGGCAAGTATTTGCTGAGGTGGTCAGAGAACTAAGAAAGGGAGAGACTCAGAAAAATGAGCACTATGAGAGAGACCCAATCGAGATGTGGCGAGAACAAGAATACGAAGGATAGTCAATTGAGACAAGCAGTTAACTATAAAGACTTAACTGGTCAAAAGTTTGGTGAGTTGACAGTAGTAGCACCAACGGCAAAAAGAAAAGAAGGGCTGATTGTTTGGGCCTGTCGCTGTTCTTGTGGGAGCTATACAGAAGCTTCAAGAAGACAACTAATTCGTGGGTATCGAACCAAATGTGCGCACCATCGCTATCAAACAATGTTGAAAAAAAACTATCATGAATTAGTCGTGGTACGGATCGAAAGTATTCAACAGACAATGAAAGCATATTGTCTGTGTTCGTGCGGACAATCTTGCTGGGTTCGCTGTGAAAATTTGTTGAATGGCCATACCAAAAGTTGCGGTCATCGTAAAAAGAAGGATTACCGACAAAGAGTTGCTGGTGTAATTCCAGGGAAGTTACAAAGTAAACGCCCCAAAAATAATAGCAGCGGACACAAAGGAGTGAGCCAAACCGCTTCTGGGAAATGGCTGGCTTATATCTCTTTGAAAGGCAAGCGCCATAACTTAGGTATCTTTACGAAAAAAAGTGAAGCAATTTTAGCAAGAAAATTAGCAGAGCGTCGTCTATTTCAACCAATTTTACAACAAGAAATAGTGACTACAAATAAGGAAGTTTAGCAACAGAGAGGATGCGAAAGATGTTAGCAGGCTTATTTTCAGTAACTGGAATGATTTTATTGGGGATTTTATTTTGCTTAATTGGTTATCAAACGTTTCGAAAACATCATCATTAAGAGAAGAATGTTCTAGCTAGATAATTTCATCGACAAATGAAATTATCTAGCTTTTTTTATAAAAAAGCTAAGAAAAGGATAAGAGATTGTGGAAATTCTTTAGGTTGTTTAACAAAGCCTTAATTTCCTTTGTTTTAGATTGTGGTTAAGAAGATTCTTCTCTATACTAAGTCTTCGGAAATCAAAGAAAAGAAAGGAGCGAGTGATGTGGTTAAAAAAATTGGTTTAAGTATAATGCTCTTATTTTTTTTCTTAATTATCGCACTCCCAATCTATGCATGGAAGATTGAGCCGAATTTAGTTCACGTTAATCAGGTGACTTTGGGAAAGAAAAATCAACGAGAACCATTAAATGTTGTGCAACTTTCGGATATACAAGTTTCAGAATTTTATGAGACGAAGCGGTTAGATAAAGTCATAAAAAAAGTCAATCGTGAAAAACCAGATATTATCGTTTTTACAGGTGATTTATTTGACAATTATGCCAAAAATCCGCAACAAAAAGAACCGATGATTGAAAAATTAAAACAGTTGCAAGCGACAATTGGAAAATATGCAGTTTGGGGAAATCATGATTATGGTGGCGGTGCTTCTGCGGTGTATGATGAAGTCATGGAGGCCAGTGGCTTTACCGTTATGAAAAACCAAGGAGAAACAGTAACCCTAGCAGATGGACGCCGTCTTTTTATTGGTGGTTTAGATGACTCGTTATTAGGAAATCCTTCCGTTTCAGAAACATTATCCTATCGAGAAACGTATGACTATGCGTTATTAATGACCCATGAACCAGATGTCGCGGATGCATTTATTGGTACGGGTACACAGTTAGTTTTAGCAGGACATAGCCATGGCGGACAAATTTGGATTCCTTTTTATCCAATCACAAATGTTTTAGCTGAAAAGTATACCAGAGGATTGTATCAGTTGGACCAAGAAACGCAACTATATGTTAATACAGGCTTAGGGACGACCGCCATTCATGCCCGTTTTGGGGTGATCCCTGAAATTACACATTTTACTATCTATATTTAAAAAGTCTGGTCAATCCGACCAGACTTTTTTCTGTTATTTAACAGAATTATTTTTAAGAAAAAGATGTTCATATTTTGGTGAAACGTTTCTATAAAATGCTTTAAAATATCTAGAAAAGAGTATTTTTATGGAAAAAGAAGCAGGGAAAATAATTTCTTTATAAATGGTCTATAGCGCTTTTTAATGCTGTTATTTTTAAATAAAACCATAATGTAAGGGTTTACAACCGTTTGAAGTGAATGTATAATCTGTTTGTAGAAACGTTTCACTAAAAAGAAAGGAACCCTGCTTATGAAAAAACTAAAAAAGTTTTATGATCAGCGGCAATTGCATTGGATGGTACTTCCGGGTGTAGCATTCATGATTGTCTTTAACTATATTCCAATTTATGGAATTATCATTGCTTTTAAAAATTATACGATTGTTGATACGGTTTCTTCTGCACCATGGGTTGGACTTGAAAATTTTCGAATCATTATGGAAGATAGTTTTTTTTGGGAAGCAGTTCGTAATACCTTAGCGATTAGTTTAATGAAACTTTTTTTAGGATTCGCTATTCCGATTATCTTAGCGGTAATGATTTTTGAAATGAGAGATGGACATTTAAAAAAAGTGATTCAGACGATTTCTTATATTCCGCACTTTTTTTCTTGGATCGTTTTAGGCGGGATGTTGATTTCGTGGCTTTCAACAAATGGCTTTATCAACCAAGTCATGATGTCGTTAGGCTTAATGAATCAGGGCGTCAATCATTTGTTAGATCCTGATAAGTATTGGTGGATTGCTGTTCTTTCTGATTTGTGGAAAGAAGTAGGTTGGGGCACGATTCTCTATCTTGCTGGTATGTCTCGCATTGATCCAACGTTTTATGAAGCCGCGAGAATTGATGGTGCTTCAAAATTAACACAAATCCGAACGATTACTTTGCCCTTATTAGCGCCGATTATTTCGTTGAACTTAATTCTAAATGTTAGCGGTTTATTGGGATCGAACTTAGATCAAACGTTGGTTTTAATGAATGCTCAAAACCAAAACAAATCAGAAGTAATTAATTCATTTGTTTATCGTATGGGGCTAACGCAAGGGGACTTTTCTTATGCGACGGCAGTTGGTTTAGGGATTTCTGTTATTTCAATTGTTTTATTAGTCATTACAGATCGCATTACTAGAAAAATGAACAATGGTCGGTCGGTTATTTTATAAAGGAGGCAACAGCTGTGATTAAAAGAAAATCAAAAGAAAACAAATGGTTTTACTTTTTCAATACGTTAATTCTTGTGTTGTTTTCTTTATTAATTATCGTGCCAATTTGGAATATTTTAGTTTCCTCAGTTTCGTCAAGTTCGGGTTTAGCCGGTAAAGGCTTGGTTTTATGGCCGAAAGGATTTACGCTAGAAAATTATCGGAAAGTTTTTTCGGATAGTAGCATTCCGCGAGCGTTTTTGATTTCTGTTTTAAAAACAGTCATCGGTGCGTCGACGCATACGCTGTTCTGTGCAATTGTTGCTTATGGACTTAGTAAATCTAGACTAGTCGGGCGTAATATTTATACAACGATGGGTGTCATTACAATGTACTTTGGTGGGGGCATGATTCCCACGTATCTTTTGATTAAGTCATTAGGACTCTTAGATACCTTCTGGGTATATATCATTCCAGCTTTATTTAGCTATTATGATGTAGTTATCTTAATGAACTTTTTCCGAGAAATTCCACCATCTTTAGAAGAATCCGCCAAAATAGACGGCGCCAGTGAGTTTCAAATTTTTTATAAAATCTTTTTACCTTTAACAAAACCGGCATTAGCCACCATTATTTTATTTAATGGGGTAGGTCAATGGAATGACTTTATGACCACGAAATTATATATTACCAAAGAATATCTGTATCCATTGCAGATGAAAATTTATGAAATTATTGTTCAATCAAACTTGAGTACCATGACAGAGAGCGGCAGTACAGATATGGTGGTGCAGGCAACGACACGTGGTGTTCAGCTGGCAACAATTGTCATTACAACGATACCAATTTTAATCATTTATCCATTACTACAAAAACACTTTATCGGCGGTATGATGGCCGGTGCAGTAAAAGAATAAAGAAAGTAGGGAACAATATGAAAAAAGTTTTAGGCGGTTTATTGGTGGCAACGGCGGTCGTTAGTTTAGCGGCCTGTAGCGGTGGGGAAAAGAAAGCTAGCTCAGATGTCTCAATTAAGGATCGGTATGAATTAGATGAAAAGACGCCTGCTTGGAAGTTAGATAAGAAGAAAGAACCGACCAAGATTAAATGGTATATTAACTCAGATTGGACGGCGCTACCTTTTGGAAAAGACGTGACCACTGCGCAGATTAAAAAAGATTTAAATGTGGATATTGAATTTATTTCCGGCGATGATTCAAAATTAAATGCCATGATTTCAAGTGGAGATATGCCTGATATCGTGACATTAACTGAAAAAACTGGACAAGCAGCATTGAAAGCAGATTCTTGGGCCTATTCTTTAAACGATTTAGCTAAAAAATATGACCCCTATTTAATGAAAGTTGTTAACCAAGATACGTTTAAATGGTATGCCTTAGAGGATGGAAAAACATATGGTTACCCTAATTACTCTAATACAAAAGCAGATTATGAAAGTGGAAATATCCCAGTAAATGATAATTTTGTTATTCGTGAAGATGTCTATAATGCATTAGGCAAGCCAGACGTTTCAACACCAGAAAATTTTGAAAAAGTCATGCAACAGATTAAAGAAAAATATCCTGAGATGACCCCAATGGGCTTTACCACAGTGGGCGATGGTGCAGGACCATTTTTAGACAAATTACAAGACTTCTTAGGTGTTCCTTTAGAGGATAAAAATGGTAAATACTATGATCGAAATTTAGATAAAGAATACTTAGAATGGTTAAAAACATTTAATGATGTTTACCGAGCAGGCAATATTAGTGATGATAGCTTCACAGATGATGGAGCGACGTTTGATGAAAAAGTGAAACAAGGAAATTATGCAACCATGCTCGTTGCTGGAACCAGTGGTCAAGGTGGGAACTTTACAGAATTTATGAAAAAATCTGGCACACGTTATATAGCCATTGATGGACCAAGTAGTACTTCTGGCCGAAAACCAACATTAAATCAAACCGGCATTTCAGGTTGGTTAAGTAATTACATTACGAAAGATGCGAAAGATCCAGCGAAAGTCACTCAACTATTCACATATTTAATTGATGAACCAGGACAAATTTTAACAAAATATGGCGTTGAAGGAGTTACTTATGCGTACAATGATCAAGGGAAAATTGATTATTTACCAGAAGTGAAAAAATTAGAACAAACAGACAATGATGCCTACAACAAAAAATATGGCATTAGTCGTTTCCTATACTTTAACAACGACCGTGTCAATAAACTAAAAGTGCCAATGGAAAGTGCTTTAACGCAAATGCAAGAATGGGGCAAAGGAAAATTAGTCCCACATTTCGTAATTGAAAATATTAATCCAGATGCAGGAACGCCGGAAGCTCGGGCGAATGAAGCGATTGAAACCAAACTAAATACAACCGTTATTTCAATGATTCGTGCGAAAGATGATAAAGCCTTTGACAAATCTTTAGAAGACTACAAAGCATTCTTAAAATCAAATAAATGGGATGCAATTGAAAAAATAAAATCTGAGAAAATGGCGGAAAACAGAGACAAACTTAAGTAAGAGAGGAGGAGAGAAAAGCGGATAAAGCAACGAGAAATCCGCTTTTCTCTTTTAATATGAATAAGCTATTTGCATATGAAGGTTGGTATTATCGGATTTTTTCTTTTATTGCCAACTTGATCATTATTAATTTTCTCTTTTTAATTACCTGTATAACAGGCATCTTTAGCGGTGTCGGCTTAATTGCGTTGTATCGAACGATATATCGTTTGTATCGTGAAAAAGATATTCCTGTTTTGCGAACGTTTTGGACAGCATTAAAAAATAACATCATGCGAGGTTTTATTTTAACAGGTGTCTTGTTCGTTGCTTTTTTACTGGGCGGTATTGTCGTAACAAGTTTATTTAAAATAGCCACTAGTTTAGGTTTCTTAGCTATTTTTCTATTAAGTTTTGTTGCATTATTTTTGACGAGTTTTCTTTTTCTCTTTTCCGTTTTTAATTGGTCCGTTAAAAAGACACTAGGTGAGACGGTTTATGTGGTCTTAAGTAATAGTGCCAATGCGATTATTTTGTTTATTTTACCTCTTTTAACGTTTGTTTTTTTCTATAAGTTTAATTTGTTTTTATATATTGCGTTAGGATTCGGGACAACGGCTTTTCTTCAAGTTGCGTTTTTTCAGAAAGTGTTAGGTGTGGAACATGAATGAGTATTTTGAGTTTTGGGAAAAGACTAAGGAAGAACTTCAAAAAATACCGCTAGATATCCATCGGCGGGTCATTGACTATCCATTGGAAAATGTTCAAGTGGAACAGGTCGACTTTTTAAGTTTCCTAGGTGAGCGCATCTTTGGCTATTTGTTACTTCCTAAAACGGCGGGGAAACAGCCAATAGTGATTGATTGTTTAGGCTATATGAATCATATTCAAGAACCTTGGCAATTTGCTCATTGGACACAAATTGGTTGTGCTTGTTTTGTCATTGATAATCGAGGTCAAGGGGGATTAACCAAAGATCGCGTGCCATATCAAACAATTTGGCATGAAGCACCAATGGGACGAGGATTTCTAGACAAAGAAGATTGGTACCAACGCCGTTTGTTTGCCGACCATTTACGTAGCGTAGAAGTGGTGCGGACCTTTACTGAAATTAATCAGGACCAAATCATTCTTCGTGGTGGTTCCCAAGGGGGTGGCGTAGTGTTAATGGTGAACAGTTTAGTCGACTTCCCGATTTTAGCTACTTTTGCAGATGTTCCAAGTCATTCTTGTTTAGAAAATCGAGTAGCAGAAGGAACGGGTTCGTATCAAATTATTCATCAGTACTTACAAGAGCATCCTCAAGCGCATGAAAAAATTGCCGCGGTCCTTCCTTATTTTGATAGTCGTCACTTTGTTTCGCAAATTAAAAATCCAGTCTTTGCTTCTGTTGGGAGTCACGATCCGATATGTCCGATGAAAGATTTTTTCCCTTCTTATCATCAGATAAAGGCAAGAAAAGCAGTCAGAGTGTATTGGAAAAAAGGCCATGGTGGTGGTGAAACAACCCAGATTCGTCGTGAAATGCGTCAAATTCAACAACTATTGCAGGAGGTTAAAAATGAAAGTAGCTACGTATAATGTCCGGGTAGATACAGAGTATGACCAAGATTGGCAATGGTCTTTTCGTAAAGAGGCTGTTTGTCAGTTAATCAATTTTCATGATTGGAGCCTTTGTTGTATTCAAGAAGTACGACCGAATCAAGTCAGGGATTTAAAGGCGTATACAACATTCACCTGTCTTTCTGCGGAAAGAGAAGGGGATGGTCAAGGAGAAGGACTAGCGATTCTCTATAACGAACAAAAAATTCAGGCTATTGATACAGGGTATTTTTGGTTATCTGAAACACCTCAGCAGCCAAGTATCCATCCTGAAGCTGGCTGTCCAAGAATTGCTTTGTGGGGACTATTTAAGGAAACGACTCAAAATACGCCTTTTTTAGTCATCAATGTTCATTTGGATCATATTTCAGCTCATGCTCGTTTAGCAGGAATGACCGTTATCTTAGAGGAGTTACATGACAAAATTGCACAGTATCCAACTTTATTAATGGGCGATTTTAATGCAGAGTCGGAGGAAGAGGTTCATCAACTTGTTCAAAAAAAATTTCAAGATAGCAAAAATTTAGCTACTCATTATGGCCCAAGAGGAACATTTCAAAATTTTACTTACACAAAACCTTGGGCGGAATTAGAAGAAATTGATTATATTTATGTAAAAGGTTGGCAAGTACAGCAAACCGCAAGTTTAACAGATAGTATCGATGGACGTTTTCCCTCCGACCATTTTCCTTTAGAAGCAGAAGTATGTATTGAAGAAAGGTGAGAGTATGAAAGAAAATCAACTGATTCAATTAGTCGAAGAAATGACGATTGATGAGAAAATTAATCAATTATTACAATTAGCAGCAGCGTTTTATTCAGATAAAGCAGAAGAAAAGACCGGCCCTATGTCAGAGCTAGGACTAAGTCAAGAAACGATTGATACGGCTGGGACAACACTGGGTGTTTCTGGTGCAAACGAAGCAAAACGTGTTCAAAAAGAATATATGCAAAATCATCGATTAAATATTCCAACACTTTTAATGGCGGATATTATTCATGGTTTCAGAACCATCTTTCCGATTCCTTTGGCTTTAGGAAGCACTTGGGATGAAGCAGCGGTTGAAAAAATGGCGGAGATTTCAGCAAAAGAAGCTGCTGTTTCAGGATTACATGTAACCTTTTCACCAATGGTTGATTTAGTGCGCGATCCACGTTGGGGACGTGTCATGGAGTCAACAGGTGAAGATCCATTACTCAACAGCCGCTTAGCTGCTGCAATGGTTAGAGGTTACCAAGGAGAAAATTTAAAAGAAGACAATTGGCGAGTAGCCGCGTGCGTGAAGCACTTTGCGGCATATGGTGGTGCCTTAGCTGGTCGGGATTATAATACGGTAGATATGTCTGAACGGCAGCTAAGAGAAATGTATTTACCTGGCTATAAAGCTGGATTAGATGCGGGTGCAAAACTTGTCATGACGTCCTTCAATACAGTGGATGGGATTCCTGCTACAGGCAACCAATGGCTGTTTAGAGACGTATTACGAAATGAATTTGGCTTTGAAGGGGTTGTGATTTCAGACTGGGGAGCGATTAAAGAATTAATTCCTCATGGCGTTGCCAAAGATGAAAAACAGGCAGCAGAATTGGCTATCAAAGCTGGTGTAGATATTGAAATGATGACCACGTGTTATCCAGATTATTTAAAAGAATTACTTGAAGAAGGCCGGATTGCTGAAACACTTATTGATGAAGCAGTTATGCGAATTTTAAAACTAAAAAATGAGCTAGGCTTATTTGAAAATCCCTATCGTGGTGCGGATGAACAAGCGGAAGCAGAAGTGATTTTAAGCAAAGAACATCGAGAAATAGCTAAAAAGATTGCTCAAAAATCAATGGTTCTTTTAAAAAATGAAAATATTTTGCCTTTTACACCGCAAGAAAAAATCGCGCTTGTCGGTCCAGGGGCCCAATCACAAGATATTTTAGGGGCTTGGTCATGGCAAGGAAAGAAAGAAGAAGCCATTTCACTCGTGGCTGGGGCCCAAAAATTAACCACAAATCTTCTAGTTGCCCAAGAACCCTTTGATTACTTTGAACCGACCGCGGCGGCCATTGAAGAGGCTTTAACGTTAGCTAGTCAAGCAGATAAAGTAGTAGTGGCACTAGGCGAAACAGATTGGATGAGTGGGGAAGCTGCCAGTCGCAGTGATATTCGTCTACCCGAAAAACAATTAGCAGTGGTGGCACAAATTATTGAGAAAAATCCCAATGTTGTTGTCACGGTCTACAGTGGCCGGCCCTTAGATTTACAAGGGATAGATGTTGCAAAAGGAATTGTGCAAGCTTGGCAACCTGGAACAGAAGGGGGCAATGCGCTAGCAGAAATTTTGTGGGGAGAGTACAATCCAAGTGGTCGTTTAAGTATGTCGTTCCCAGAAACGGTTGGTCAAGTGCCAATTTTTTACAATGTCGACAATACTGGGCGTCCTTATGAGTCAGCACCAGAAGAAAAATATGTTTCTAAATATTTAGATGTCTCTAATTACGCTAAATATCCCTTTGGATTTGGCTTAAGTTATAGTCATTTCTCTTATCAACCAATTCAACTAAGTGCATTAACATTTACCAAAGAAGAACCAGTCACTGTCTCTGTTTTAGTAAAAAATGACAGTCCAATCGCTGGAGAGGAAACCGTGCAATTTTATGTACGTGATTTGGTGGGACAAGTGGTTCGCCCAATTAAAGAGTTAAAAGATTTCCAAAAAGTTTGGCTGGAACCAAAGGAAGAAAAAGAAGTTCAGTTTCTTCTTTCAGAGGATATGGTGCGCTATGTTCATTCAGACAATCAGGTAACCAGTGATGCAGGTGAATTTATCGTAATGATTGGTGGAAATAGTCGCGATGTACAAACCGCAACAGTCACGTTAAATGAATAAGATGGGAAGGATAAGTTATGCAGATAAAGAAGCTTAAGCAAGCAGACACAGTTGCTACATTTCTAGAGACAGGTGATTTAAAAGAATTGAATAGCTGTGGCATGATGATTAATCAATTAGAAGGTAATCCTTTAGACGGCAGTATGAACCAACTCTATTTGCGGATAATTACAGGGGACACAATTAATTATCGACCAATGATTGGTTCCAACAGTCAAAGTGATTTTTATCTTTCAGATAATCAATTGACATGGCGGGGTGAATTTGAAGCGGTTCGTTACCAAGTTGACTTTCGTTTGGGGCCAAGCAATCAATGGTTCTGGCGGGTTAATGTCACTGGAACTGGCTTAGTAGATATTGTTTATGGTCAAGATATTGGCTTAGCGACAAAAGGAGCCGTTCAGTCAAATGAAGCGTATGTGTCGCAGTATCTTGATCATCACATTTGGCAAGAGGGCGAAGAGCTTGTTGTTTTATCAAGACAAAATCAACCGCAAAATGAGAAGTTTCCAGCCCTTATTCAAGGGAGTTTTCAAAAATTAGCAGGCTACTCAACGGACGGCTATCAATTTTTTGGACGTTCATTTAAACAAACGAACACACCAGAAGCATTGAGGAAAAGATATTTAGCAAATGAAGTCTATCAATATGAATTTGCTTACACCGCTTTACAAACGGAAGCCGTCCAATTAACGAATGAAAGTAAGGAATTTGTTTTTTATGGTGCGGTAACAGAAACACATCCGCAAGCATTAGCTGAACCTTTTTTATCGAAAGAAGCCTTACAAGCTATTTATGAAACTGTGACATTCGATTCATTAGAAGGAACACAGGACTATCCTCCGAAACTTTTAGGAGAACCTATCACAGGAAATCCATTAACAGAAGAAGAATTGGCCGCACTTTATCCCCTTCAGACACAAATTGAAAAAGTAGGAGGTCAGACGTATTCCTTTTTCACGGAAAATTACCATCATGTTGTTCTTCAAGAAAAAGAAATTGCCATGGAAAGAGCGCATGGCCACATTTTATTAAGTGGTAAAGGCTTAACGGTTGATGAACCTTTGCTTAGTACGACAGTGTATATGTATGGCATTTTCAATTCACAAGTAGTTTTAGGAAATACGACCATGAACAAATTAATGAGTAATAGCCGAAACGCTTTAAACGTTATGAAACGCTCTGGTCAACGAATCTACATTTTAGAGAATGGCTTATGGCGCTTACTAACAATGCCTTCTGCTTTTGAAATGGGGTTGAACTCTGCTACTTGGTATTATAAGTTGCCAAAGGATACAATTCGTGTACGCACTTTCACTTCGCCTGATTCAAGAGTGATTCAATTGGAAGTGACCAGTCAAAAGGATGCGTATATGTGGGCTGTTTCTAACCATTTGTTATTAGGACCGGAAGAAGTACCAACCTATCAATTAGAACAAGCTGGCAAAACGCTTCGAGTGACGGGAAATCATTCTGCTACAGAAAATTATTACCCAGAACTAACCTATGCATTGACAGTTGATAAATCATTTCAAGTAACCGATAGCACATTATTTGGTGGAGCTGAAGCGGACTTATTAGTCTTGGCAATCGAAAAGACCCAAAAATTTTCACTACTTATTACGGGCAGTATAGAGGACCAAGCATTAGTTAATACACCATTAGATTTTGAAAAAGCAGAAAGTCAATATTTGGCATTCATTAATGGCTTGTTGCATCATTTTGAGTTAACACACACAGACTCAAGTGTGCAGCAAATGAATCAATTAACTCGTTGGTATACTCATAATATGCTCGTTCATTATTTGTCGCCACATGGCTTAGAACAATATGGTGGAGCAGCTTGGGGCACACGAGATGTGTCGCAAGGACCGACAGAATTTTTCTTTGCGACGCAACAGCCTAAGATCGTGGCCTCCATTATTCAGCATCTATTTGAAAATCAATTTGAGGACGATGGCAACTGGCCGCAATGGTTTATGTTTGACCGATACGAAGAACAAAAAGCCAGTGAAAGCCATGGCGATATTATCGTCTGGCCATTGAAAGTAGTGACTGATTATTTGGAACAAACTGCAGATTATTCAATCTTAGCTACGGAAATCCCTTATACAAGTCGCAAAGATAATCACAAAACAAAAGAAACAGCATCTTTATTTGAACATTTGAAAAAAGAAATAAATTATATTGAACAACATTTTTTACCAGAAACTTTTCTATCCTGTTACGGTGACGGCGATTGGGATGACACGTTACAACCTTATGATAATCGTCTTAAAGAGCAAATGGCTAGTAGTTGGACCGTTGCCTTAACGTATCAAGTGTTGAAAAAATTTGCGGCTTTAATTACGGAAATCGATGCTACTTATAGTTTGCACTTAACAATTTTAGTCGCAGGAATAAAGAACGATTTTCAAAAATATATGTTGGCGGATGAAACGATTCCAGGGTTTATTTATATGGAAACGCCAGAAACTTTTGAACAAATGATTCACCCAAATGACCAAAAAACAGGAATTCAATATCGATTATTGCCAATGACTCGTAGTATGTTAGCTGAATTATTAACACCGGAACAAGTAAGTCATCATTTAGAAATTATTGAAAAAGAATTAACGTTTCCTGATGGCGTGCGCTTAATGAACAAACCAGCGAACTATCGAGGCGGTGTGAGCACTAATTTTAAACGAGCAGAACAGGCGGCTAATTTTGGTCGCGAAATTGGCTTACAGTATGTTCATGCGCACATTCGCTATACAGAAGCGATGGCGAAAATTGGTCAGCGAGACAAAACCTGGCAAGCATTAATGCAAATCAATCCAGTTCAATTAAAAGAAGTGGTTCACAATGCAGAGTTACGTCAAGCCAATGCCTATTTTAGTAGTTCCGATGGCGATTTTAAAACAAGGTATGAATCACAAGAAAATTTTGGTAAACTAAAAGATGGAAGTATTGGGGTAAAAGGTGGTTGGCGAATTTATTCAAGCGGGCCGGGAATTTATTTAAATCAATTAATTACAGCTGTTTTAGGGATTCGGCAAAAGGCCCAAAGCGTGGTTTTTGATCCCATGTTACCAGAAAAATTGTCTGGTTTAACACTAACTTACCAATTGTTTGATAAACCTGTCACATATAAATTTTATCCAAATCAGTCAGCGAAAATAGTTATCGATGGTCAAGAAGTTCCGTTTAAGTTTGAAGAAAACCCTTATCGAGAAGGGGGAATGGAAGTTCAAAAAGACGAGGTACTTTCATTATTAAATGAAGCAAGTGTTATTGAAATTTACCATTAGAAAGGAGAGTAGTCCATGGTAGGAATTAAAGATATTGCAAAAAAAGCAGGCGTATCAATCTCGACCGTTTCTTACGCATTGAATGGTAGTTCAAAGGTAACTGAAGAAACACGAACGCGCATCCAAGCAATTGCTGAAGAGCTAAACTATGTTCCTAACATGGCCGCTCGCACATTAAAACGTCGTCAAACCAATATTATTGGTGTCTATTTGGCCGATTATGGCGGTAGTTTTTATGGTGAATTGTTGGAGGGAATTAAGAAAGGCTTAGCACTGTTTGATTATGAGATGATTGTCTGCAGCGGTAAAAAGTCACATCTTTTCATTCCTGAAAAAATGGTGGATGGGGCAATTATTTTAGATTGGACATTTCCAACAAAAGAAATTGAAAAGTTTGCTGAACGAGGCCATTCGATCGTTGTCCTTGATCGAACCACTGAGCATAGGAATATTCGGCAAGTTCTCTTGGATAATCGTGGCGGTGCCACGCAGGCAATTGAGCAATTTGTCAATGTGGGTTCAAAAAAAGTTCTTCTGCTTTCTGGACCAGAAAAAGGTTATGATAGCCAAGAAAGATTGGCTGTTAGTACACGAGAATTAACTCGTTTTGGGATACCTTATGAAATTATCCAAGGCGATTTTACCGAACCTTCTGGCTATGCGGCTGCTAAAAAAATTTTGAGTCAACCACAGACAGAACCAGTCGATGTTTTTGCTTTTAATGATGAAATGGCGATCGGTGTCTATAAATATGTTGCAGAAACAAATTACCAAATGGGGAAAGACATTCGGATTATTGGTTTTGATAATTCTGAACTAGGTGCGTTTGTGCAACCGCGATTAGCAACAATTGCCTATTCTAAACATCGATGGGGCATGGTGGCTGCAGAGAAAATTATTCATTTAATGCGGGGAGAACCTGCTGAGAGCGAACACATTTACACTCGTTTTATAGAAGGAGAATCTTTTCCGTCTGAATAATAAATAAAAAGTTTGGTCCAATGCTAGCTAAGCTAGCGGACCAAACTTTTTTCTGTAATGGTAATTTCTTCTGATGCAATGGGTTCATCCAGACTGAGAAGGCGATCTCTAAATTTAAAATGGACCGGCTTATTCTCATTAATAAATTCATACGGGTAAGCGCCTTGGATTGTTTCACCAGGATTGATTTCATCTGCTAAACGATCTAATTTGTCTTGGAAAGGTGAATCTGTTAAGACTGCATATTGTAAATTTTGGGCTTTTCCGTGGACAGTTTGACTAACTTCCATAAAACTTTGAATCATTAGCTGAATATTTTGTGTTTTTTCGGTTGTATTGGTTAATTCAAACAGGACATAAAACATTGGTTTGCCTTGATAATCTTTTCCTTTATGCAAGGCAGTTAAGGCTAAACGACCATCTGGAACCAACAATGTTCGATTTTCATACGTCCCAATACTTGTCGCCAACACTTCATCAGGTGCGGGCGCACTTTGACTTGCTGGGCTGCCACTTACAGTTGAACAAGCACTTAATAAGGTACTTAGAACGAGTAAGCTCATTAAAATGTAGGGTTTCCTCATATAAAGTCCTCACTTTGGTTGATTGACTATGTAAAAAACAAATTGCTTGTATCTATATAAAAAAGAGTGCTACAAGCAATATTTTAATCGTAGTTCTAGTAAATAGCAATACTTTTATCAAAATTCATGTTTGGAAATATAATTTGAAAAATATTTTTAACTAGCAGAAAAACATTTCTAACAAAAAGTATTGGCTCAAAGTAAAGAGATCGTTTTGTTAGAAATGAGAAATGGCAACATAAAAGTTTTCTATTTTTCTGCAATTAAGACAGTTTCAAAAGTGAATTCACTAGGAATATGATTCGCAATTGAGTATTCAAAAATATGTCCATTGCCTAGGTAAGCAATTTGTTCTGCACGCATCAGGAAATCATTATCGGTTAAGTTTAGATATTTTTTTTCCAACGCAGAAGGACGGATCCCAGAAATGCTGACCCGCGCACTTTGAATTTTTTGATGCAATTGTTCCGAAATATATTGATAAATGGAGACTTTCAATTCTTTCATTGTCAAGTTCGGAATTAAAGCAACGGGCATCCAAGTGTATTCAATAATTGAGGGCACATCTTCGATAATCCGTAAACGAATAATTTTGTAGACTAACTCTTCTTCTGTAATACTTAATTTTTCAGTCACCCAAGGCTCAGGTACTTCTGTTGCAAAGCCTAAAACCACGGATTCAACTTTTCCATCGTAGGTTGAGTAAGTGCCGGTTAACGGAGAAAATTTAGTAATGGTTCGATTTTGAAAGTCTTGAACAAAGCTGCCCGAGCCACGTCGTCTGACAACATAACCTTCTTGCACAAGCAAATGTAAGGCTTTTGTAATGGTTAGTTCGCTGACTTGATATTTTTCTGCAAGAAGACGACCTTGGGGTAACTTTTGATTAATGGGATAAACACCTGCTTCAATATCCTGTTTTATAGCTGCATAAATTTCTTTATAACGTGTATTTGTGCGCATCAGAGTCCTCCTTTATCACCAGTATTTCTCTCATTATACCATGAATTTAACGTGTTAAAACTATATATTTATTTTTAACGTAACCACTTAATAATCAAGTACTTAAATAAAAGTAGTTGACTTATCCTTTTTAAAACTATATAGTTTTAAAAGTAAACAGAAGAACTTATTGATCTGATTGGTACTTTTTGTGAAAACCTTTTACAATAAAAGGGCAGCACAGAAAAGAGGGAGGTATGACAATGGAACATCACCAACTAAAAGCATTTCCGCAAGATTTTTTATGGGGCTCTGCTTCGGCAGCTTATCAAGTAGAAGGTGCTTGGAATGAAGACGGCAAAGGCGCATCTGTTTGGGATGAATTTGTTCGGCTACCAGGAAGAACGTTCAAAGAGACAACTGGCGATTTAGCCGTCGATCATTATCATCGTTTCAAAGAAGATGTGGCTTTAATGAAACAACAAGGTTTAAAAGCATATCGTTTCTCGATTGCATGGACACGAATTTTACCTGAAGGGCGTGGTCAAGTAAATCAAGCGGGACTGAAATTTTATTCAGATTTAATTGATGAGTTATTAGCGGCAGGAATTGAACCAATGGTAACTTTATATCATTGGGATTTGCCAGCTGTTTTGCAAAAAGAATATGGTGGCTGGGAATCAAGAAAAATTATTGCTGATTTTGTGGCCTATGCGAAAATTTTATTTGACGCTTTCCGTGGCAAAGTTCGCTATTGGATTAGTTTAAACGAACAAAATGTGTTTACTTCGTTAGGTTATCAATTAGCCGTGCATCCTCCCGGCGTAACAGACAATAAACGGATGTATGAGGCCAATCATATTGCTAATTTAGCCAATGCAGCAGTGATTAATGCGTTTCATGAATTAGAAATGCCTGGCAAAATTGGCCCTAGCTTTGCTTATACGCCTGTTTATGCCGTTGATGCGCATCCTGCCAATGTTTTAGCGGCTGAAAATGCAGAAGATTTGCTGTCGCATTTTTGGTTAGATGTCTATCTTTGGGGAGAATACCCAATTGCCGCATTAAATTACTTAAAGGAGCAAGGTGTGGCCCCAACGATAAAAGAGGGCGATTTAGCGTTACTACGTTCAGCCAAACCTGATTTTCTAGGTATTAATTATTATCGGACGGATACGGTTGCTGCTAATCCATTAGATGGCGTTGGAATAGGGAAGATGAATACAACGGGTAAAAAGGGTTCTGAAACGGAATCTGGGGTACCAGGATTATTTAAAAAAGTAAATAATCCATATGTTGAACGAACGAACTGGGATTGGGCCATTGACCCGCAAGGTTTGAGAATTGCCTTACGACGATTAGCTAGTCGCTATCAAGTGCCTATTTTAATTACTGAAAATGGGTTAGGCGAATATGATACCTTAACAGAAGATAAACATATTCATGATACTTATCGCATTGATTATTTGCGAAGCCATATCCAAGCGATTCAAGAGGCGATTACGGATGGCGTTTCAGTTATTGGTTATTGTACATGGAGTTACACCGATTTACTGTCGTGGCTTAACGGCTATCAAAAGCGTTATGGTTTTGTCTATGTGGATCAAGATGAAACACAAAAAGGTTCCTTAGAAAGAATCCCGAAGGACAGTTATTATTGGTATCAAAAAGTCATTGAAACAAATGGACTAATCTAATTATAAGAAAAGAGTGTGGAAAATATGACAGTAAAAATGGGGTTTATTGGATTTGGTAAAAGTGCCAACCGCTACCATTTACCTTACGTAATGATTCGAGAAACACTAGAAGTGAAAACGATTTTCGATTTACATGTTAATGAAAAAGCAGCAGCGCCCTTTAAAGAAAAAGGTGTAAATTTTACCACTGACCTTAATGAATTATTGACAGATCCAGAAATTGAATTGATCACAATCTGTACGCCTGCGCATACACATTATGATTTAGCCAAACAAGCCATTTTAGCTGGTAAATCAGTGATTGTGGAAAAACCATTTTGTGATACGTTAGAACATGCAGAGGAATTATTTGCTTTAGGGCAAGAAAAAGGGGTAGTAGTGATGCCTTATCAAAATCGACGTTTCGACGGCGATTACCTAGCGATGAAGCAAGTAGTAGAGCAAGGATTTTTAGGAGAAATCAATGAAGTGGAAACGCATATTGATTATTATCGACCAGGAAGTATCACGGAACAAGGACCTAAAGAAAATGGTTCGTTTTACGGACTAGGCATTCATTTAATGGATCGCATGATTGCTCTTTTCGGGCGTCCAGATCAAGTCACTTATGATATTCGTAATAATGAAGTGAGCGAGGCAGTCGATAATTATTTTGACGTTGATTTACATTATGGTTCAAAATTAAAAGTAAAAGTTAAAACGAATCATTCTGTCGCTAGTCCGTATCCACGTTTTATTGTTCATGGCAGCAATGGCTCGTTCATCAAATATGGCGAAGATCAACAAGAAAATGATTTAAAAGCCGGAATCATGCCGGATGCACCAGGCTTTGGAGAAGATTCACCAATGTATTATGGAGAAGTGACCTACCGTAATGGCAATGGCGACTGGGTTAAAAAACAAATTAAAACGCCTGTAGGTGATTACGGTCGTTATTATGATGCCGTCTATGAAACGTTGAAAAATGGTGCACCGCAACTAGTAACTGAAGAGCAAGCATTAACTAACATCGAAATTTTAGAAGCGGGTTTCCTTAACCCAAGTCCAAGTGTTTATCGTTTGAAAGAAAACTAAAGCGTGCTTAAATGACTTGAAAAGCGCCTGCCCTACAGTCCAGACAACTGTGGGGCAGGCGCTTTTATTTATAAAGAATTGTGAATTTTAATATAAGAAACGTATATTGTTAGTAAAAATAAAAAAAGGAAAGACATCTTAGTAGCACTACTTCCCCAAGAATTGCTACTAAAATGTCTTTTGTGATGCTCGCTCAATTGAAGAGCCTTAAATAGGATATCGAATATCCAGTATAAATGCAAGTAAACTACTTTATAGTTAATATTAGTATACTTCATAAAATAATTTTTCAAAGAGAAAAAGGCTTGTTATGAGAAAAAATTAATTTTTAACTCGTTTTTTCTAAGCAAGATTCGTGCGAAAAAGACAATAATTACTGAAGCTGAATGGTAATTAAAGAGGTTCTTTGCTAAAATAGGAAAGACAAGAAAGTTTGGTTAACGAAAGAACCAAATCAGAAAGGAGGACAACCAGTGGAAAGTTGGCTTTTTTTACTACTGATTGCCTTGATTGCGTTTGTTGCAAAAAATCAAAGTTTATTAATTGCGTCAGTTGTTGTGCTTGCTTTAAAAGCTTTACCAAATAGTGCGAAAATCATGTCGTGGTTGTCAGATAAAGGCATTAATTTAGGCGTCACAATTATTTCAATTACCATTTTAGTCCCGATTGCTACAGGACAAATTGGCTTAAAGGATTTAATTCAATCATTCAAAACACCGATGGGGTGGCTGGGGATACTTTGTGGAATTCTGGTGGCTGTTTTATCCTCAAAAGGAGTAGGTTTAATTAATCAATCGCCAGAGATTACGGTTGCCTTAGTTTTTGGAACGATTCTTGGCGTCGTTTTTTTAAAAGGAATTGCAGCTGGTCCGATTATTGCATCGGGGATGATGTACGTAATCATTACTACCTTTCAAGCCTTTCAACACTAAAAAAGCAAACAAAACGCGTAAACGTTTTGTTTGCTTTTTTAGTGTTGATAAATGTCCACATTACTATCTAATATGCCACTTTCATTTTTTAAAGTAATGGTTCCCGCATTCGGATGAATCACTAGCTGTAAATGCCCTGTTAAAAACATTTGGTCATACGTCGAAGTATAGACGTGAAAAGAATCATTAGCAATTGTTTCGGTATAAGGCGCTTCTGCTTGATCAACAGGAACGATAATGAAACGATCGCCAATCATACAACAACCTTCTGCGGAAGAATAAGGATTAGAGCCGTCATTTGCTACCAACAAGAAGGTGTTCGTTTCAGTTAAGAAAGGGGCTAAACGTTGTTTTACTTCTTCAGAAATAGTCAGAGACATTTGCCTCACTCCTTTAAATAATATGTAAAAGGAAGAGGGTAGCTTGTCGCTATGCCGCTCTTCAAAGGTTTTGTTATTTGCTTGTTTCTTTACTGCTTTTTTTGAAAAGAGCAATAGAAAAGGCGACAACTAAGACAACTGTTGCAGCTAAAACAAATGGATTTTTTGTTGCTGATGTGAACCCTAGGACTGTTGAACCAATCGCACCTACGTAAGATAAAATAATCGCTGCTTTCTTTGGTGTTGAAAGTTCTGTAAAGCTATCGCGGAAGGCGACACCTAAACCTAAAGCGCCAATAAAGGCAAACATCCCAAAAATAATGTGTAAAAAGACCATGAATTTCACCTCCAACAGTCAGTATAGAGAGAAATAGCTAGTTTGTAAACTAATTGAGCTTACTTGTGTTATTTATCACTTGATAAATGTCTTTGCCAATGCAAAAAAACAACGTACGATCAATCGGCAGTACGTTGTTTTTTAGTTTAATATAATTAGGAAGCAGAAGCCTTATTTTGCTGGATTTTTTTGATTGATTCTTCTGTTGGCGTCACATATAACGTTCGTTGGTTTTCATAAATCACATAACCTGGTTTTGCTCCATTGGGTTTATGCACATGTTTTACTTGGACATAGTCAACAGGCACTTGTGAAGAAAGTCGATATTTTGAAAAATAAGCTGCTAGAAGTGCGGCTTCAGTAAGGGTTTCTTCGCTAGGATGTGCGTCACGAATAATTACATGAGATCCAGGAATATCTTTGGCATGGAGCCAATAATCAGTTTTTTTAGCGGTTCGTAAAGTTAATTGATCATTTTGCAAATTGTTTTTACCAACGAGAATAGGTGTGCCATCTGTGGCATAAAAAAGATCGGGTTGGCTTTTTTTCGGCTGTTTTTGTTTTTTATTTTTTTTACGTTTTAAATAGCCTTGTTCAATCAGTTCTTCACGAATCACTTCAATGTCCATTGGTGTCGCAATTTCAAGTTGTGCCACAACTGACTCTAAATAAGAAATTTCTTGTTGTGTTTGCTGAATTTGTGTCTTAACAACTCGGACAGCATTTTTCAATTTTTGGTATTTTTGAAAATATTTTTGTGCATTTTGATTAGGTGAAAGTGCAGGATTTAGCGAGATACGCAATGGTGCATTTTCTTCATAATAATTTGGTAATTCCACCTCGGTGGCTCCTTTTGGGACTTGTGCCATGAAGGTTGTTAATAGTTCTCCGTCGCGACGGTAATTTTCAGCGTTTTCTGTATCGGCTAAGGTTTGTTGTAATTTTTTAAGTTTCTTTTGATTTCTTTTTAGTTCATTTTCAATTTTGCGAATTAGTTCGCCGCCTTGTTGTTTGACACGGTCTTTCTCTGCTTTACCAGAATAAAAGGCATCTAGTAATTCACTGAGTGTCGCATACGTTGTTTGTTCACCAACTAATGATTGATAAGGAATGGGCGTAAAATATTCTTTTTTTTCAGTGACGGTTAATGTGGGTACAACAGCTTCAGTGACTGAGGACCAAAATTCCGTCCAGATGGCCATTTTTTCATTTGGTTGTGAAAGTAAACGGGCACTTAATTCGTCTGCTGTATCTTTGCCTAGACCTTGGAAATGTTGTTGTAAATAGCGTCCGTTTAATTCAGGAGCTGTAGAAAGAAGCGCAAAGACTTCTTCTTTTGAGGCCGTGAGCGGATTAAGTCCCATTGGTTTTGGCGGTTCAATATAAGTTGCTCCAGGAAGCAACGAACGATAACTATTTTGGCTCATTCCAATGTGTTTTATCGCATCTAAGATTTTTCCAGAAGATTGGTTAACTAAAACGATTGTACTGTGACGTCCCATTAATTCAACAATCAAAACAATATTTTGTAAGTCACCTAGTTCATCTCTTTTTGAAAAGGTGAAGTGAATCACGCGATCATTTTCTATTTGTTGAATCGTTTCTAAAATGGCACCGTCCAGAAATTTTCGTAACATCATCACAAAATTAGGAGGTGTTTCCGGATTGCTATAGGTAATTGTAGATAGTTGTATGCGCGCATAACTAGGATGTGCTGATAATAATAATTTATGGTTTTTACCTTTCGCACGAATGACTAAAACGACTTCGTTTTCATAAGGCTGATGGATTTTTGAAATCCGGCCACTTACGAGTGTTTCTGTCAACTCATGAACCATGCTATGAGTAAATACGCCATCAAATGACATAATAAATCCCTCGTTTCTTTCCGACTAATAGCTTTATTATAGCGGAGTTTTTGAATTTAAGAAAGAAGCTTGTTAAAAAGGAGTTGGGTTTTCCTTAGAAAGCTGGGGAAGTTTGCTGGTTTTTTTAGTAATTAAAGCGCAAGGGTAGGCAAGAAAGAAAATGATTAGTATAATAGATAAGAACTAAAAGCGAGGAGCGATTAGAAGTTGAATAATTTTATGGAAGAACTAAAAGAGGCACTTTATGAATTAAGACAAAGAAAACTGTTAATGATTACCGCTATTGTAGCATTAGTATTAATAATTGGCTCAATCATTTTTATTCCAACGATGCAAAAAAATATTCGAGCTGCTCAAGTTGAATCGTTAGTCGCAGGACCCATCAAATCAGAGAAAGTCAGTGTCTTAGATTACAAAACAGCAGACAAGAAAATCCAAGAAACAGGAGCCATGTCAGTCATGTTTGCTAAACCGTCTGGCAAGCAATACGATCAAATGGTGAAGCTGTTTAATTCAGATAAAATGAATGAATTTCATCGATCGCTGTATATCTATCCGTTAATTTATAATGCTGGCAAAGCACAAGAGCAATACAATGTTAGCGGCGATGAGATCACGCTTGTTTTCTTTGAAAACGGCAAAGAAAAGACACGGACGGTTGTCGAAAAATCTATGGATTTAAAAACACAATTAATACCAGAATTAAATCGATTACCAATGGCTGGCGTTTTGAAAGACCAACAAAAGGCAGCCCAAGAAGCTGAAAAAGAAGCAGCAAAGACCGCTGAAACACAGACGACGACCAGCATGACTGGCGTTGCTCAATCTACTGAAACGACGACAGAAAGCACTGATACAGTACCAGAAACTGGTGAATAATAGCTAGCTATGTTAAACTTAGATTGTAGAAAGTTTTAAGGAATTAGAAAGAGGGGATTTTCGATGGCATTAGTAATTTCAATGACGATTTTAGTAAGTTTATGGCTGATTCAATCGCAAAAACAAGCAGTTAAAGTTCCCGTGAAAATTGAAAGAAACCGAAACAATTAAGTGGTAAATATGCTGAAATAAAGAAAAACGAGCCTCTCATAAGAGTGGCTCGTTTTTAGAAGTAAAAGAAATGCAAGAAAATAAAAACTTTTTCTTGACGAACAAAATCAATATAGTGTAGACTACCTTTAACAACATAACTAGGAGGGAAAATACATGACACAATTATCTAACGTAAAAGAAATGCACCAATCATGGCAAAACTGGCGTAGATAGTTGTATGTATGATTCTTTCATAGATACAACTTTAGAAGACTTATTCTAAAAAGTGTATCTATGCTGGTTATATTCAAGAAGAAAAAACGACCACATAGAGGACCCATCTATGTGGTTTTTGTTTTGCATAAAAACAACGACCACTCCTAAACACTTAGGATAAGTCGTTGTTTTTTTGCTACGAATCACTACGATTGGCACGAAGTGACAGAGTAGATGCAGGCTGCGTATACTCGCCGCAGTTTGGCCTTCAAGAGTGATGAGTAGTACAAGGTGAACGAAGAGAACGTTGTCCCATTCGTAGAAAAGTGCTCCTGCGATTCTCACCAAAATTGAGATCCTCGTCGCAGCTAAATCCTGACATTTGTAAAAAAGTGTTCCTAGGATTTTGACTAAGCAGAGGATTACGAATCTCAGTTTCACTTTCAACGGAAGAAACGCCCTATAGATAATGGTTTTATTATTAAAAAGAAAAAGTTGCCAAACAAAAGGGCAGTTAGGAGAATGCAAAATGAAAAATAAACGTTTAACGTTTGTCGTGTCTTTATTAGCTATTTATTTAATCGGTGCTTTTTTTGTGAATCAAAAAGTGACGAATTCAAAGAAAGAAACAGTTACTGTAGGGGTTTTGCAGTTTGTCAGTCACCCCGCATTGGACGAAATTTATAAAGGTGTCGAAGAAGGGTTAAAGGAAAATGGCTACGACAAAGGCAAAAACTTAGAAATTATTCTTCAAAATGGTCAAGCCGACCAGAGTAAGTTAGCAATCATGAGTCAACAATTAGTACAAAAAAAGGCAGACGTTTTAATTGGTATCGCCACGCCAGCTGCGCAAGCGTTAGCCAACACTACCCAAGAAATCCCGATCATTTTAGGCGCCATTACGGACCCTGTTAGTGCTGGATTGGTGAAAGACAATCAAAAGCCAGGCGGTAACATCACGGGTGTTAGTGATCAATCACCTTTGTCAGCCCAGATGGATTTACTAAAAGAATTGATACCAGCTGCCAAAAAAATAGGTATTCTCTATGCTTCCTCAGAAGAAAACTCTCGATACCAAGTAGCTGAAGCGCAGAAAGCAGCTGAAGCCAAAGGATTGACAGTGAAAACATATGCTGTGCCATCGAGTAATGAAATTGCACAAACGGTTCAAGTGATGACTAAGGAAACAGATGTGATTTATATACCAACTGATAATACGATTGCTAATGCCATGCAAACGGTAGTCGGAGAAGCAAATCGAACCAAGACGCCGATTATTCCTTCGGTGGATACAATGGTAGAACAAGGCGGTTTAGCAACAGTAGGGATTAATCAACATGCGTTGGGGGTACAAGCCGGCAAAATGGCAGCAGAGGTTCTGTCTGGAAAAAGTCAACCAGCAACTACACCCATTTATACCTTTAATACAGGCGACACAATTATCAATGAAAAACAAGCTCAAAAGTTAGGAATTACGATTCCCGCAGAGTTAGCAAAAAAATCGAAATTGATTAACTAATTATCAAAGAAAGTAGGAGAAGCGATGATTGTTTCAGCAATTGGACAAGGAATGTTATGGGCCTTGTTAGGACTAGGTATCTTTATGACTTATCGTATTTTAAATTTTCCAGATATGACCACAGAAGGTTCATTTCCGTTAGGGGGGGCGGTTTGTGTAACTGCCATTACAACGGGGGTTTCACCATTTGTAGCGACTCTTTTAGGGGTCGGAGCAGGAATGCTTGCCGGTTTAGTGACTGGTTTACTATTTACAAAAGGAAAAATTCCAATTATTTTAGCAGGAATTTTAGTGATGTCTGGTTTAAATTCCGTGATTTTATTTGTGATGAAATCGCCAAATAAGTCTTTATTAAACCAACCGAAGATTCAAGATGTTTTTCAAAAAATGGCCTTACCAGATTATTATGATACTATTTTTTTAGGGATTAGTGTTTTGGCTGTGGTAATGATTTTACTGTTATTTTTCTTTAACACTAGTTTAGGACAAGCCTATATTGCGACAGGTGACAATGAAGAAATGGCTCGCTCGATTGGCATTCAAACGGATCGCATGAAAATTTTAGGATTGGTTTTATCGAATGGCTTGATTGGCTTATCTGGCGCTTTGATTGCCCAAAATGATGGATATGCGGATGTAAGTAAAGGAACCGGCGTCATTGTGATTGGCTTAGCTTCACTCATTATTGGTGAAGTACTGTTTGGAGAATTAACGTTTGGTGAACGGTTGATGGCGATTGTTGTAGGGAGTATTATTTATCAACTATTGATTTTATTAGTGATTAAATTAGGCTTTGATACAACGTATTTGAAAATCTTCTCAGCAGTGATTTTAGCAATCTGTTTAATGATCCCGCAATTAAAAAAAGCATTACGACTACACGGCTTTTCTGATAAGGGGGAAACGAAATGAAACCAGTTGTTGAATTAAAAAATGCGACAAAAATCATTGATAATGGGATGAATGAAAAAAAAGTGATTTTGGATCATGTGAACTTAGCCATTTATCCCGGGGACTTCATTACTGTTTTAGGTGGAAATGGCGCAGGCAAGAGTACGCTATTCAATAGTTTAGCAGGAACTTTGACGCTAACAGAAGGACAATTTTTAATTGAAGGAGTCAATCGCACCAATCTTTCTGAAGTCAAACGGGCCAAATCTCTAGCGCGTGTTTTTCAAGATCCTAAAATGGGGACAGCACCAAGAATGACTGTGGCAGAAAATTTATTGCTTGCCATGAAACGCGGACAAAAACGTCCCTTAACATTACGGAAGATAAATGAGCAACGCGCCTTGTTTACAAAAATCTGCCAAGAAGTTGGCAATGGCTTGGAAAATCATCTGGATACACCGACAGGTAACCTTTCTGGCGGTCAACGCCAAGCCTTAAGTTTATTAATGGCCACTATCACAAAACCAGAATTATTACTTTTAGATGAGCATACTGCTGCCTTAGATCCCAAAACATCCAAGCAGTTGATGCACTTAACGGAACAACGGATTGAAGAAGGGAACTTAACTTGTTTGATGATTACCCATCGAATGGAAGATGCTTTACGATATGGCAATCGTTTAATTGTTTTACAAAAAGGTAAAATTGTTCAAGATTTAAACGCTGCTGAAAAAGCACAATTAACGCTACAAGATTTGTTGCTGTTCTTTGAAGAAGTAGAATAAAAAACAAGCTCGTTTTCTGAGCTTGTTTTTTTTTATTTTTTGACCAATCGGAAGAGTCGCTTGGGGAAAAAACGTTTGACAATTCGTTCCAGTAACGATGTCACCATAAAGCCCGCTGCGATAGCTGCAGCAGTAAAGACAACTTTTAAAATCAACTGCAACCCGTCATCAATGTTTCCTAACAAAATGCTCCGAACCGCTTGATAGGCAGGGCCTCCTGGCACTAAAGGAACCAAACTAGGAATATAAAAAATAATCATCGGCATTTTTTTGTAACGAGAAAAAAAGATACTAGCGATCCCTAACCCGACCGTTCCTAAAAAGTTTGCAAAGGTTTGACTAGCATCAAAAGTTTGCGTTAAGACATAATAAATCATCCAGCCTGTCATGCCAGTAATACCACAAGCCACCAGTGCTTTACGAGGAATGTTCGTAATAATACCAAACGTCACAGTCGCTAAAAAACTAAAGAGAAGATGAAAAATTAGTTCCATTTGAACACTCCTTACATAAATAATTTAAAAATCAAGGCAATTCCCAGGCCAACAGACCCAGCAATAAAAATAGCTTCTGTCCCTCGCGCCGTCCCGCTGATGAGGTGGCCGGCTAAAATGTCGCGAAAAGAGTTCGTAATCGCCACACCTGGAACTAATGGCATCACCGCACCAATAATAATATTATCGATGTTGACCGCTAAGTGAAAATGCACAGCCAAATAGGCCAACAAACCAATGACAAAAGCGGCTGCGAATGAATCGAGGTAAGGAACTTGGAATAACTTTTGGGTAAAAAGATAACTGGTATACCCAATCACGCCAACAAAAAAAGTTGCAATAAAATCTTGCCAAGTGCCACCAAAAATGTACATCAACGTACAACTAACAATCCCGGCTGCTAACAAGCGTAACGAAATTGAAAAAGTGGGGGTATCTGTTTCTAATAGAGTTAAGCGCTGATAAAGCTCTGGTAGAGTAATCTCTTTTTGTGCAAATTCTCTTGATAATTGATTGACAAGGCTAACTTTTTCCAAATTAATCGAGCGCTGGGGGATGTTTTCTAATTGCGTATAATTACTGGAACGAAAGCCCACGAAAATCCCTGTAGCCGTCGTGTAACAAACGCTCTCTGGCTCGCCAGCATTTGCAGCAATCCGAGTAATTGTATCTTCGGTTCTATATACTTCAGATCCGCTTTCCAGCATAATTTTTCCAGCTAAAATGCATGTATCAATAATTAATTGTTTTCTTTTTTCGCTATTAACCAAAGGAATGGCTCCTTTCATTTCGAGTTCACTTTTAGTGTATCATTTTTTTTAAGAACTGTACGCAATTTAAAACAGAGATAGAAAAAAAGTGTGATTTTTTACAAAAATGAAACGAATCTTAAGAATAAATGAAAACAAATAAGGAATTAGTAAAAATTATGGGTTAGTTGTAAGAATCTAGGATCTTTCCTTGCATTTTAGTAGGAAACATCCTATCCTAAACATAGAAAAACAAAGGGGTCAATAAAAATGGACAACCAATGGTTACTCTACGGAATTAGCAGTGTTGTATTAATTATTTTAATCAGAAGAACAATCCTATCAGGAAACATCGTATTAAGTTGTTTGTTGGGAGCGATTTTGCTGATTCAAGTAGTGGGAGTAGCTCTCTGTGCACAGCAGAAAAAGAAAAATGAACATACAAAAGAACTACCTTCTTCTAAAGTACATCAATAGAAGAAGGTAGTTTTCTCTTATAGTAAATCAAATTTTTTCAAGCCATTAACAATGCCATTCTCAGTATTTTTAGTTGAAATAAAGGTGGCTTTTTCTTTTAGTTCTTCTCGCGCATTACCCATGGCAATTCCATAATCACAGGCCTCAAACAGCGCCAAATCATTGATGCCATCACCAAAGGCATAAGTGGGAATGCCGTTTAATCCCAAGGTGTTAAAAAGATTTTTGACACCAGAGCCTTTAGAGACCCCTTTACGAACAATATCTATTGAAAAAGGACCATTGCGATAAAAGGTTAATTCAGGAAATCGCTCATAGTAATATTCATCATCATCGCCATGTTGACTTAAGACCAACATCATGTTGACGGCATCATTCTCATAACCTGTGGGATCAATTTCTGGAACAGCTGAATGAATATAGTCATAGGCTTGTTTCACTGTGCCAGTATGCCCTGTACAAAAAATACGGCGCTCATTGTAAAAAGCCAATTCATGACCACGATGTTTGACATGTTCATGCAGTGAAACACATTCCTCTGTTGTAAATTCATCTGAATAAATCGTTTTTCCTTCATAATGAATAAATTGCCCGTTCATTACAATCGCTGAGTCAATGCCACTGGCTTTCATAATTGGCTGAATCTCACACAAGGTCCGTCCTGTCGCAATTAAAGGTAAAATTTGATTGTCTTTCAAGGCCGCCACTGCTGCGGTAATCTCAGGAGTTATTTGCGATGTTCCATCTAACAAAGTTCCATCTAAATCAAAAAAAGTAATAGCTTTCATTTTATCCATACCCTAACATCCTCTCTACGCTTGTTATTTTAACAAACTTTTCTGAAAAGACAATGGGTTCCTTTCGTTTTCTTTAAAAGAGCAGGAAAAAAAGTGATTTTTGATGGTTCTGTAAAGGATTTTTGAAGAAATATAGAATCGGTTGGTACAAATTCAATTTTAGAGTATACTACAATAGAGCAGTTTTATGAAAAGTGAATAAGGAGTGAATGAAATGAATATATTAATGATTGAAGACAATGAATCCGTCTCAGAAATGATGCAAATGTTTTTCTTAAATGAAGGGTGGGAAGCTACCTTTAAAGATGATGGCAAAGAAGGATTGGCGACTTTTCTTGCTTCGCCAGAAAAATGGGACATGATTACGTTAGACTTAAACTTACCTAGTATGGATGGGATGGCTGTTTGTCGTGAAATTCGCAAAGTTTCAGCCAATGTTCCCATTATTATGTTGACCGCTCGTGATTCTGAAAGTGACCAAGTAATTGGCCTTGAAATGGGTGCGGATGATTATGTGACAAAACCATTTAGTCCATTAACTTTGATTGCACGGATGAAAGCTCTACATCGTCGTGCCGAGGTGGCAGAGGCTGCGCATGATACGTCTGAGAATACAGATGAAACGTTTGATGTGATTACGGATCATTTTAAAATGAATACGAAAACACGAGAAACATATTTAGATAATCAATTAATTGAAGGCTTAACACCTAAAGAATTTGATTTGCTATACACTTTAGCAAAAAAACCACGCCAAGTCTTTTCACGCGAACAACTACTAGAATTGGTTTGGGACTATCAATACTTTGGCGATGAACGGACAGTTGATGCCCATATCAAAAAATTACGACAAAAAATTGAAAAAGTGGGTCCTCAAGTCATCCAAACGGTTTGGGGCGTAGGGTATAAATTCGACGATTCAGGTGTTGCTTAATGAAGTATTTGTATCAACAATTACTTGCTTTTATAGGTGTGATTGCTCTGATTATTCTCATTGTCGGAACGTCTTTCACACAATTGACCAAGCGCACAATGCAAGAAAATAACTATGAACAGCTATATGGTTATGCAGAATCGGCTTTAGAAACACGTGACTTTTTTATTAATGTCGCAGGCGTTTCGGATCGAGATGTTTTATCCTATTCATTTCAGTTGACTGAACGTGTACTCCAGAAGCAAGATGTGCAATTTGTGTTTATTAACAAGGACCGCGAAGTGCAGTACCCACCAGTTGATAGCACAAAAAAATTAGACTTTTCCTTAATCGATAAAAATTGGGATCAAATCATGAAAGGCAATCGTGTTTATGCAACAGAAAACATTGATATTTACGGGGCCCGAAATACTTCGTCCTATGTAATGTTACCGGTGTATGCATCAAATCAGTCTTCTGATAAAAAAGTGATTATTGGTTCACTCGTTATTACACAACCTGCCAAAAACGTTGACCGAAGTGTTCAGTCAGTGACACAAAACTTGATTAAAGGCTTTATTTTTTCTGGTGTGATTGCCTTGTTACTAAGCTATCTATTTGCGACTTTCCAAGTGAAACGAATTAATCGGATGCGTAAAGCCACCAAAGAAATCACTAGTGGAAATTTTGATATTCAATTACCAGTCCATGACAAAGATGAATTTGATGACCTAGCAGAAGATTTTAATAAAATGGCTGCGTCTTTAAAAGAATCACAAGAAGAAATCAATCGGCAAGAAGAGCGCCGTCGTCAATTTATGGCGGATGCCTCTCATGAAATGCGGACGCCTTTAACAACTATTAATGGCTTGTTAGAGGGATTGCAGTATAATGCTATTCCTGAAAATCAAAAAGAGAATGCGATTAAACTGATGCAAAATGAGACCGCTCGCTTGATACGCTTAGTCAATGAAAATCTTGATTATGAAAAAATTCGGACCAACCAGATTCAAATTGTTGTGAAGAAGTTCAACGGAACAGAAGCTTTAGAAAATATTGTGACTCAACTAACGGCCAAAGCTGAAGCCGCCGGTAATCAATTGTATTTAGACACCACCGAACCAATTGATGTGTATGCCGATTATGATCGTTTCGTGCAAGTTGTTGTCAATATTGTTCAAAATGCCATCCAATTTACTGAAAATGGTGAAATTCATATTGCTTTAGAAAAAGGCTATTTAGAAACCATTGTCCGTATTTCTGATACAGGAATCGGCATGACGGAAGAGCAAATTCTGAAT
Organism: Enterococcus sp. S183_ASV_20; assembly: GCF_018919685.1. NCBI lineage: Bacteria > Bacillati > Bacillota > Bacilli > Lactobacillales > Enterococcaceae > Enterococcus > Enterococcus sp. S183_ASV_20. Next base: position 73,140 of record NZ_JAHLRI010000003.1, on the reverse strand, counting down.
ATCTGGGATCGTTATTACAAAGTAGATCCATCCCGTAAAAATACGAAATATGGAGAATCAGGATTAGGCTTACCAATCGTTCAACAATTGGTCCGCTTGCATAAAGGAAAAATCAATGTTGAGAGTGAACTTGGTAAAGGCACCACGTTTATTATTTCATTTCCTGATGTTGAAATCACTGAAAACTAAAGAAAACGTCTGGTCACAATCAGTGCCAGACGTTTTTTTAGTTTAATAACGCATGTAGAGACAGGGGGTGCACATAGGGACTATCAATAATTTGTGGATCTTTTGTCAGAAATAGCAAGCGCTTGTTTCTTTTTTGAACTGCTATTTTTAATTGAGGTAAAATTTCTTGACGTTGTCCAATCGTTAATGAAGAAAAGATGTCATCAATCACTAACGTACTTGTTTTTGAAAGCAAAAGTTGTATTATGCGCATTTTAATTTTTTCAAAAGTCGTAAAAGAAGTAAAGGAACGACCAAGTAAGGCAGGTTCTAATTGGAACACCTGGAAAGCTTCGGCTAGAACTACTTTTCGATCCCGTTCTTTGATCGTACTAGCGATAAATAAATTTTCTTCTAATGGCAAGTAGGGCAGAAAGGTTTCACTAGAAGAAAGCCTAGTAATGGTTAGTTGGTTTGTTTGGAAAAAATCGGCCAATGCGAGTTCTTGTTCTGGAGCAGAATAAATGATTCCATAAACTTCTCGCAAAGCTAACGCGTCGAATGAGGATTTTTTTTCGGTTGTTTTTTTGAATGATGGTGTGACATTCATAGAAAATCCCTCCCTTATTTCTGATGTGTACGTAAATAAAGCAACGTGAAAGGAGTCCCGCAAACAAGAGGAATACCAAGCAAGATTAAGCAGTTAACAAAGCAGTTACGGATTGTATAAAGTGACTGCATACTTTTAAAATCAAAAGAAAACGCTTGGATCGTTTGAATCCCTAAATGCTGGATATTTGTAATCGTGACATCCTGGTCGGTACTTTTAGCTAAAAATGCTGGAGGTTCCAAATGAGACCACTGTAAAATAGCATCACGAGCAGCCCAAAGAACAGTATTATACGTTTCTTGAAACATTAAAGTGAAAAGTAAAAAACTGAAAATTCCTAATAGAGCCGGTAAACATAACTCTAGTAAGAGCTGTTTGGTGACATACATATTTGAAAAGTGCATGTGATACCATGTATGTATTTCTTCCTTTTTTATGCGTAATGTCACATACATCAACAGAAGAAAAGTAACACCAAAGAAAATGACACTACCTAGATAGAGGTGCCAATAGTATTGGATCAGTTGGTAATGGTAACTAGTTTGTTTTTCAATATCGACAAAGTCTGGCATCGTTCGTAAAAACTCTTTTTCAAAATCAATTAAGTTAAACAGCCCAGTCAATAAGAAAGAGAACAGGAAGAAGAAGAGTGCGGTGATTAACGTGATTTTTTTATGATAAAAACTACTAGCTGTAGCGTAACGGACACTTCTCATCAACTTTCACCTCTCTAAACTATCTTTAGTATAGTGAAATAATATGAATTAATTATGAAAAAGTAGCAAAAAAGCTTGAGCAAATTGCTCAAGCTTTTTGAAGATTTATTTACCCGTTTTTTGATAGCCTTGATAACTGTCAGTGTGATATTCATCAACGGTTGATTTATTATTGTTTTTACTGTAAACACTCGTTGATTTTTCACCTTTTTCTTTTTCAATTGCTTCCAGTTGTTGCAATTGGTTCTTGTAATCATAGTCTTCTGGGTTAACTGGTTTTAAGCCGCTATTGGTATAGAAACGAAGCAAGTCACCGTTAGTAATTTGGTCAGACGTTTCTAATTGTTTCGTCGCTTTGGCTTTTAAATCAGCGACTTCTTTCTTAACTTCTTCGGTTGGCTCTGTAATTAAAGTGCCTGTTTTAGTATCGTAAATGCTAGAACCTAAAATAGTATATTTAGGTGTTACAACATTGCCGTTGCGGAAAGCAACGATTTGATTGTGTTGTTTAGAGAATAAATCTTGGCCTAACTGAATGTAGTTTTTCGTATCGACACCAAGCAAGTGTAGAAGGGTTGGTAAGGCATCAACTTGGCCGCCATACGTATGGTTCACACCGCCATTTTCTTGACCAGGAACGTGAATCATATAAGGAACACGTTGCATATTGGCGTTGTCAAAATCGTTCCAATCTGCTTTGGTTTTACCTACTAACTCTGCTAAGTTTTGGTTTCTTGAATTAGAAACCCCATAGTGATCGCCATAAAGAACAATGACTGAGTTTTCATAGAGACCTGAAGATTTCAAGTAGTTAAAGAATTCTTCGACCGCTTTATCTAAATAATTCGCTGTTGCAAAGTAACCATTAATTGTTTCGTCAGAGGTTTTTGCAATTGGGAATCCTGCTTCATCGTTTGTAAATTGAGAATAAGGATAATGATTGGACACAGCAATAAATTTAGAATAGAACGGTTGTTGTAAATGTTCTAAATATTGAACGGATTGATTAAAGAATGGTTTATCGTGTAACCCATATTGGAATGAGTTATCTGAATTAACATCATAATAACTAGCATCAAAGAAATAGTCATAGCCTAAACGTTTATAGGTTTCATTTCGATTCCAGAAGTTACCGGCATTTCCGTGGAAAGCAGCGCTAGTGTAACCTTGCGTTTGTTTTAAAATATCGGGTGCTGCTTCAAACGTATTTTTGCCACCAACTTGTGTAAAGAGTGAACCTTGGTCTAAACCAAATAGTGAATTTTCAAGTAACGTTTCGGCATCACTTGTTTTTCCTTGACCAACTTGGTGGAAGAAGTTATCAAAGCTAAAGGTACTTTTACTATTGTAAAGACTATTGATAAATGGTGTGACTTCGTGTTCTACGCCATTTTCATCTTTTAATTTGTAATTAACTAAAAATTGTTGGAAACTTTCTAAATGGATATAAATTACATTTTTGCCTTTTGCAATACCAAACTTACTATCATCGGGTGCCGCATATTGTTGTTTCACGTAATCTTCAACTTGTTTCATATCGTTAGCACTGGCTTCGGCACGGACTTGGTTTGTTTGGTAAGTCGTAATGCCATCGTACACGGTAAAGGCATTTAAGCCTAAGAATTTCACGATATAGTCACGAGAGAATTGACGTCCTAATAATTGGGGACGTTCTGTTTCAGCCATAAATAGATTGAATAAGAAAAAGACAACAGAAAGGAGTGTGACAGAGACTGCTACACGTGCGCGGACTGGACGCGCATCTGTTTTAATTTTTTTCGTTAATAATAATACGCCAATAATAATGAAGTCTAAGAAATAAATGACGTCATAAGGTCTAAAGAGACGTAAGGCACTTTCGCCAAGACCGCTAGCTACTTTGCCAGCACCAAGCATCGTATTAACTGTGATGAAGTCAGTAAATTCTCGATAATACACGACATTTGAGAAGAGCAGTAAACTCATCAAGAAGTAAATAATCATCATTGTAATATAAGAAGCTTTTTTACGGCGAACATACAAAGCGATGGCTAATAAAAAGACCGTTGTGGCAATTGGATTAATTAAGAGTATGAAGTACTCGTTAATATTTTCCAAACGTAAATGGAAATCAACGGCGTACGCAAAGAGGTTTTTTAGCCACAGTAAGATGGCGATTAGCGAGAATAACCCCAGTCGCGTGTTCAAAATATTTGTTTTAAATAATTTTTTCAAAATAAACGTCCTTTCTAAACGATGATTCTATAAAAGTAAAATTAGGTAAATTTCGTATTTTACAATATCGCTTTAATTTTACTCTTTCACAAATTTTATGTCAATTCTTACCGAAGTGAGGAATGGTGATGTTAAAGAAAACTTACTATTTCCTTAAACTTTTTAGTTCGTTAAATGACGTGAAGCTTGAATCCTTTAAAGACAGATGGGCCTTTTTTTGCTATACTAGATAGGACTTTGAAAAGTAGGTGTACAGAATGAAACTTCAAGTAACTAAAAAAGCAGAACATAAATTTAAAAAAGGATATCCTTTAATTCAGAAAGAAGATTTGCAACAAGTGCCAGCGCCGTTGCCAACAGATTGGCTTACTTTGATTGATAGTAAAGGCCAGCGTTTAGCCGAAGGATATTTAGGCGAACAAAATAAAGGAATTGGTTGGTTGCTGTCATGGCATGGACCAATTAATCAATCTTTTTTTCAACAACTCTTTGAAATAAGTCGTGAGAAGCGGACGTCTTTTGAAAAGGATTCGCTAACAACCGCGTATCGATTATTTAATGGAGAAGGGGATGGCATTGGGGGGCTAATCATCGATCGCTATGCAGATTACGCCGTTTTTTCATGGTATAATGAAACCCTTTATCAGAAAAAAGCCGAACTTTTGACGGCGTTTCGCACAGTTTACCCTGACATTATTGGTGCCTACGAAAAGATTCGCTTTTCCACAAAAGATTTACCAGAATCACAGTTTTTGTATGGCGAACAAGCACCCGAGCCATTACTTGTCACTGAAAATGGCGTTCAATTTGCTACCTATTTAAACGAAGGATTAATGACAGGCATCTTTTTAGATCAAAAAGAAGTTCGTGGTCGATTAGTAGATGGTTTTGCAGTAGGTAAAACAGTCTTAAATATGTTTAGTTATACAGGTGCTTTTTCAGTAGCTGCCGCTATGGGGGGTGCCGTGGCCACCACTAGTGTGGATTTAGCTAAACGAAGCTTACCGAAAACGACTGAGCAATTTGAAGTCAATCATTTAAATCTTGCCCCGCAAAAGATTATTGTTATGGATGTTTTTGACTACTTTAAATATGCTTCGCGTAAAGGCTTGAGTTATGACATGATCATTTTGGATCCGCCGAGTTTTGCTCGCAACAAAAAGAAAGTTTTTTCCGTTGCTAAAAATTATGGGGAGCTAGTGAAAGATTCTATTGATATTTTAACGGATAAGGGAACGCTTATTGCCTCAACCAATGCGGCAAATTTATCCTTAGCCAAATATAAAAAAATGGTGATTACTGCCTTGCAAGAGAAAAATGTTCGTTACAAGATTACGGACACGTATCAATTACCGGCAGACTTTCAAGTGAATCCTAATTTTCCAGAAGGTAATTACTTAAAAGTCCTGTTTATCGAAATTGAAAAATAATTTTTTACACCAAGCAAAAGTCCCAGCGCCGCTAATCGGCATTGGGACTTTTGCTTGGTGTTTATTTTATAGTAACTTTTGGGCTTTTTGGGTGTTTGCAAAATGCAGCTTCGCGTAATTCGCTAATAAGTCTAGGCCGCCTTTTTTCAAAATACGGGCGGCTACTTGGTCTGATTTGCTGCCGGCACCAGAGGGCACAGAGAAACCCAATTCTGCAGATTCTTTGTCTAACTCTTCTAAAAAAGCAGCGCGGCTAATAATAGAGGCGGCAGCAACAGCAACATGATACTGCTCTCCTTTAGTGACGAAGAACAATTTTTCAGTGACTTGATTTTTTTCATTACGAACATATTTCCGATAGTTATTTTCAGGGGTGAATTGGTCAATCAAAATCCCTTCTGGCTTTGTGGGAGCCAACTCTTGCAGCAACAGATAAATCGCTTGGTTATGCAAAGCGACTTTCATGTGTACAGCATTGTAGTTTGGTTGGATCTCATTGTATTTTTTTGGTTCAACGATTAATAACTTGTAAGGAATCAGTTCTTTAATGACATGTGACAATTGAATAATTTGTGGGTCGGTTAATTCTTTGGAATCACGAACACCCAATGCTTTTAGTTTGCTAATCATGCTTTTGTCAACATAGGCAGCACAGACAGTTACTGGACCAAAATAGCTGCCATTACCGACTTCATCGGAACCTATCACAGACCAGTTGCCAAAATCAGCAGGCAGCGTTGTAGTCTGGGGGGACACTTTTTTCTGTGGTGTGGTACTCGTTCCTTCCCAACGAGCGGCCTCTTTTTCAGCTTGAGGTCCCTGAAACATGACTTTACCTGATTGATAAGCAGTGATGGTAGTGGTGCCAACCTTGGCCACGAAGACAGTATAAGGGACCGTTTTATTTAAACGATTGGGTTGATAAACAGTGGTCATCTCTGCTAATGTTTTTTTACTAACTTTAATTACGTGATTCTGTGCCATCAATTGTTCCTCATTTCTTGATATTTCTTCTTTACTATAGTAAAGGAAAAACAAGTAAATGAAAAGGTTTTGCGTTAGCTTGTTCCTGAAAATGACAATGTTTAGGAAATGTATAATTTTTTTCTATAGTTGGACGCTAGTTGTTATCTAAATTTTTATTCAGTGCTATACTGTGGGAGAGAAGGAGACGATGAAAGAGTCGACTAGAACAAGGGGTGATGTGTTTGAGAAGAAAAAAAGAAATGCAAGAAAATGAACCAATAGCAGTGACTGCTAACGCGGAACGCTATTATCCAGAAGATAAACAAGGCTTGACGGCCGCACAAGTTGAAGAAAGACAGCGAAAAGGCTTAGTCAATGCCGCCGTCGACACAGAGTTTATCACAACGAAACAGATTGTTATTAATAACGTATTTACGTATTTCAACTTAATTTTTGTGGTACTAGGTGTGTTATTAATGCTGGTACAATCTTATAAAAATATGACCTTTTTGCCAGTAGTAATCATTAATACGGTCATTGGAATTTACCAAGAAATTAAGTCGAAGAAAGTATTAGATAGCTTAAATATTCTAAACGCTACAAAAGTAACCGTTGTGAGGGATGGCCAAGAACAAGAAATTTCGCCAGATGAACTGGTTTTGGATGATGTGGTGCTCTTTAAATCGGGTGAACAGATTTCTGGGGATGCAATTGTCTTATCTGGTGAAGTCCGTGTGAATGAATCCTTGTTAACTGGGGAATCTGATGAGATTACCAAAGTAGCAGATAGTCAACTTTTGTCAGGTAGCTTTATTGTGTCAGGTTCTTGTTATGCAAGAATTGATAAAATTGGCGCTGAGGCCTATGTTCATCAATTAACGCTTGAAGCCAAATCAATTAAAAAAGGGGAACAATCAGAGATGGTCGGTTCCATTAACCGTTTGGTGAAATGGGTAGGGATTATTATTATCCCGATCGGCTGTGTTCTATTTTTCCAAAGTTATTTCATCAACCATCAAGGGCTTCATGACAGCATTGTCTCCATGGAAGCTGCCTTGATTGGGATGATTCCGGAAGGGTTGTACCTTTTAACAACCGTTGCATTAGCTGCCAGCACAATGCGCTTAGCGAAGCGCGGCGTTTTATTGCACAACATGAAAAGTATCGAATCCTTAGCACGTGTTGATGTGTTATGTGTAGATAAAACAGGAACAATTACTGAAAACACGATGGAAGTCCAAGAGTTGGTTCCTGTGGTGAGTATCGAAAATGATGGTACAGACTTAACCAATGTCGAAAAATTAATTGGCGATTTTTGCCGAACAATGTCAGCTGACAATGATACGATGAAAGCGATGAAAGAATTTTTTGTTACTAATAATCAAAGGGAAGCTGTTAGCTACACCTCGTTTTCGTCTGTCGAAAAATTTAGTAGCGTGACTTTCCCGGAAGCGACGTATATTCTTGGGGCGCCAGAGATGATTTTGAGAGACAATTATGAAATGTATCAATCTGAAGTGGAACATTATACAAGTCAAGGCTATCGCTTATTGGTGTTCGGAAAGTATTTAGGAGAATTTCAGGAAACGTTGGCAGCAGAGGTTCAACCTCTAGGCTACATTCTTCTTTGGAATCCGATTCGTAAAGAAGCCAAAGCAACTTTTGAATATTTCGCTGAACAAAATGTGGCTATTAAGGTCATTTCTGGTGATAATCCTTTAACAGTATCCAATGTAGCACAAGCGGCAGGCATTATTGGTGCTGAAAATTATGTGGACGCGCGAACATTAACTACAATGGAAGCCCAGACAGAAGCGTTAGAAAAATACACCGTTTTTGGTCGTGTCACGCCAGAACAAAAGAAACAATTTGTACTATTGTTGAAAAAATTAGATCATACAGTGGCGATGACAGGGGATGGAGTCAATGATATTTTAGCCATGAAAGAAGCAGATTGTAGTATTGCCATGGCTTCAGGAAATCAAGCTACAGCACAAGCCTCGCAAGTTGTGTTGTTAGATTCTGATTTTTCAACGATGCCGGAGGTTGTCTTTGAAGGCCGCCAAGTAGTTAATAACATTGAACGCTCTTCAAGTTTATTCCTTGTAAAAAATATTTTCTCCTTGCTGATGTCTGTCTTTGCTATGATTTTTGCCGTGACATATCCTTTACAACCGACACAAGTCACATTGATTAGTTTATTTACAATTGGGATTCCTTCGACATTTCTAGCTTTGGAACCAAATCATCGTCGCATTGAAGGGAAATTTCTTTTCAATGTGTTATCAAAAGCAATTCCTGGTGGGTTAACGGATATGTTAGTAGTCGGTGCCTTACTAATTTGTGGTGATATTCTTGCACTTCAAAAAACGGACATTTCAACGACTGCAACATTGTTGCTAGTTTCAGTCGGCTTTATGGTTCTTTATAAAATTAGTTCACCAATGAATCGTTACCGCAAGCGCGTAATGATTGGCTGTTTAATCGGAATGGTTATTACAAGTATTTCCATGAAAAACTTGTTCTCGTTAACTTCGGTATCGCCAACAGCCTTGTTACTTTTAGCCATTCTTTTCTTTGCAGCAGACTCAACTTTCCAACATTTATCAACCATTTCTGAAAAAGTTCAATTATGGTTTTATAAGAAAAGACATTAGGAGCAAAACACCGAGCCAAAATTATTTTGGTTCGGTGTTTTTTGTTTTTTATTGTTGAGAAAAATAAAAACACTTGTACCTAGTTAATCCTTGATAGTATAAACCTAACCAATTATTTTAGGTAGGAAGGATTGAATAAAAATGAAAAAAAGAAGTTTTGTCTATTGGGGAATGTTTTTCATTCTTTTGTCGACGCTGATAACGCCTTTTCTGAAACTTGAAACAGGATATGCGCAAACGGAACCAACTAGTACCAGTGAAACCAATCAAATTTCTGCTACGCCAAATGTAGTGCCGCGTAAACAAGTGGGCAACATTGTGTCAGCGATTCAACTAACGGACAAAGAGGGAAACCCGCTTGGGACCATTAATCAATATACAGACATCTACCTCCGAATTGAGTTCAACTTACCGGATAATACCGTTAATAGTGGGGATACGAGTGTGATTATTTTACCCGAAGAGCTACGTCTCGAGAAAAATATGACCTTTAATGTAGTAGATGATACAGGTGCTGTGGTTGCAATTGCACAGACCGATGTAGCAAATAAAACGGTCACGTTAACGTATACAGATTACGTAGAAAACCATGCCAATATTAGTGGGTCTTTATATTTTACAAGTTTGATTGATTTCGAAAATGTCGAAAATGAATCCAAGATTCCTATTTACGTCACGGTTGAAGGGGAAAAAATATTTGCTGGCGATCTTGATTACCAAGGTGAAGGCGATGATGTTAACGAAAAATTTAGCAAGTATTCATGGTTTATCGAAGACGATCCAACCGAAATTTACAATGTGCTACGGATTAATCCAACAGGGCAAACGTATACTGATTTAGAAGTAGAAGATGTGCTAAAAACAGAAAGTTTAAGTTATATGAAAGACACTATGAAAATTGAACGAGGACAATGGACACTGGATGGAAATGCTATTTGGCAGTTCACGCCAGAGGAAGATATAACTGATCAGTTGGCTGTCCAGTATGGTCCTGGTGACCGCAATTTTTCGGTGCATTTTGGTAATATTGGGACTAACGAATATCGTATCACCTATAAAACCAAAATCGATCATCTTCCCGAAAAAGGTGAAACCTTCACAAATTATGCAAAATTAACAGAAAATCAAACGGTGGTGGAAGAAGTCGAAGTGAGTCGTGTCTCACAAACGGGTGGTGGATAAGCTAATGGTGAACAATATGTTGTTGAAATTCATAAAGAAGATGAAGCAGGCCAGCGTTTAGCAGGTGCAGAGTTTAAACTCATTCGTAACTCAACCAATCAAACAGTGGCCAAAATCACAACAGATCAAAACGGAACAGCGATTGTTAAAGGCTTGTTAAAAGATAACTATACTTTAGAAGAAACCAAAGCACCTACCGGTTACCAGCTTTCGCAAAACAAGATTTCAATAACACCTGAAGACTTTGGTAAAAACTTAGTTGCACTGAAAACTGTTGTGAATCATGAGATTTCATATCAACCAGTCGCTGCTTCATTTTTAGCTGGAAAAGTTCTTTTAGGAAAACCACTGAAGGATGCTGAATTTCAATTTGAATTGTTAGATGAGAACGGTACAGTACTAGAAACGGTTAGTAACGATACTTTAGGGAAAATTCAATTTTCACCATTAACCTTTGAAACTCCCGGAAACTATCAATACACCATTCGGGAAGTAAACACGCAACAGGCAGGTGTTTCCTACGATACGCACAACCTTCAAGTTCAAGTAACCGTCGAGGCGCTTTTAGGAAATCTTGTGGCGACTACTCAGTATGATGGAGGTCAAGTATTTACTAATCACTATACGCCAGAAGAACCTATAGAAAGTACCACACCACCAACGAGTGGGACAACAGATACTACCACGAATTCAACCACAGAAACTACTTCAATAACCATTGAAAAACAGGCGATTCGTAATAAGGAATTGCCAAAAACAGGAGAAACAAAAGAAAACGCGTTTCTTTTCTTAGGTAGCCTTCTTTTGATTCAAGGAGTATTTATCTATTTTAAAACGAAAAAATAATCGCTTAGATAGTTTCAGTAATCGAGACAAAATGTGCAAATTTCGAGAGATTCAGCTTGTTCATTTGAGTTTGGAGTGGTTCTGTGCTATACTATTTTTAGCGTAATGATACTAGTTGGGAGTGAGCGGATTTCTGCTCACTCTTTTTGATGGAAAAGTCATCAGGACACGGTTCGTTACATCAATCTCGAAGGAGGCGAAAATTTTGAGTAGTGCTGTGGAAACTGTAACAAAGTTAGTCACACCAATCTTAGAAGAACAAAATTTTGAACTTGTGGAAGTAGAGTTTGTTAAGGAAGGAAAAAATTGGTTTTTACGAGTATTTATCGATAAAGAAGGTGGCATTGATATTGAGGAATGTGCCTTTGTCAGCGAAAAATTAAGTGAAAAACTAGATGCAATGGATCCAGATCCAATTCCGCAAGCGTACTTTCTGGAAGTTTCTTCTCCGGGAGCAGAACGTCCGTTAAAGAAAGAAAGCGATTATGAACAAGCGGTAGGCAAGTACATTCATATTTCTCTTTATCAAGCAGTTGATGGAGAAAAACAGATTGAGGGTACCTTAGTCCATCTTGATTCAGAACAATTAACATTAAGTGTAAAAATTAAAACCAGAGTGAAGGAAATGACTTTTGAACGTAAAAATATCGCAAAAGCTCGTTTAGCCATTCAATTTTAATCAACAGACTCGAATGTAAAAAGGGTCCACTAAAAGTTTTACTTTTAGCTAGGCCTGTGACAAGTTTTAACGAGAAGTTTTTCCCTTGGAAGAAGAACCACTCGTTCAGCTTTAACGAATCCATAGGAGGAAAAGAAAAACAATGAGCAAAGAAATGTTAAATGCATTAGACGTATTAGAAGCTGAAAAAGGGATTCCTAAAGATACGGTGATTGAAGCGTTACAAGCAGCTTTAGTTTCTGCATATAAAAGACATTATGGACAAGCAAGCAACGTCGAAGTTGAATTTGAACCAAAAAAAGGCAATATTCACGTGTATGCTGTCAAAGAAGTAACAGAAGAAGTATTTGATTCACAATTGGAAGTTTCATTAAAAGATGCCGTTGCATTAAATGGGGCATATGAAATCGGCGACAAAATTCGTTTTGAAGTTACACCAAAAGACTTTGGCCGCATTGCTGCCCAAACAGCAAAGCAAGTAATTTTACAACGTGTCCGTGAAGCGGAAAGAACAATTATTTATAATGAATTTAGCGAATATGAAAATGACATCATGCAAGGAATTGTTGAACGTCAAGATCGTCGTTATATTTATGTAAACTTAGGTAAAATCGAAGCAGTCTTATCAAAACAAGATCAAATGCCAAATGAATTTTACCAACCGCATGATCGGATTAAAGTTTACGTATCACGTGTTGAAAACACATCAAAAGGCCCACAAGTTTTTGTAAGCCGTAGTCATCCAGATTTACTAAAACGTCTTTTTGAACAAGAAATTCCAGAAGTTTATGATGGAATTGTTGAAATCGTAAGCGTCGCTCGTGAAGCTGGCGATCGTTCAAAAGTAGCCGTTCGTTCAACAGATCCTAATATTGACCCAGTGGGTACCTGTGTTGGTCCAAAAGGCCAACGTGTTCAAGCGATTGTGAATGAATTAAAAGGCGAAAATATGGATATTGTGGAATGGAACGAAGATCCAGCTATTTATATTAGTAATGCCTTGAATCCAGCTCAAGTATTAGATGTTATTTTTGATCCAGAAAATAGCAAAGCATGTACAGTTGTTGTACCTGATTATCAATTGTCATTAGCAATTGGTAAACGTGGTCAAAATGCGCGCTTAGCTGCTAAATTAACGGGCCATAAAATTGATATCAAATCAGAATCTGATATGGCTGAATTTTATGAACAACAAGCCAATCAAGAAGTTGCCGAAGTTGCAGAAGAAATGGATGAAGCAATTATCCATTCAGATATGACGGCAGATGATTACGAAAACTTGGCTGCTGAAGAAGCAGTTGTTGAAGCAGAAATTACAGAAGAATTACCTGAACAAGAATAACGTTTTTGGAGGGTGAAAAAATGAAAAAGAGAAAAATTCCAATGCGTAAATCGGTTGTTTCAGGCGAAATGAAACCGAAAAAAGAATTAGTCAGAATTACTCGCTCCAAAGAAGGCGAAGTGGCCTTAGATCCAACTGGTAAATTACCTGGACGTGGCGCTTACGTTGATTTGGATCCTGCGGAAGTCCAAAAAGCTTGGGATAAAAAAATTCTTGATCGTGTCTTAGAAACAAAATTAAGTGATGAATTTTATCAAGAACTATTGGATTATGTAACACATCAAAAAGCCCGCAAAGAGTTGTTTGGCGATGGAAAATAAAACCAAAATTTTGAACCTTTTAGGTTTAGCAATGCGCGCCGGTAAATTAGTCACAGGCGAGGAATTAACCCTTAAAGATATTCGTGCAAACAAAGCAAAATTTGTGTTTGTTGCGCAAGATGCCAGTGAGAATACTAGAAAGAAAATCAAGGACAAAAGTTCTTATTATAATGTTCCTGTTAGCGAACTGTTCAGTCAATTCGAGCTCAGCCAAGCGATTGGGCGACCACGAATGGTTATCGGAGTAACTGATGCAGGATTTGCCACCAAAATCAAGGAATTACTAAAAGGTTAGGAAGGTGATTGCATGGGAAAAAAAAGAATTTATGAACTAGCAAAAGAAATGAATAAAGCAAGCAAAGACGTTGTCGATAAAGCGCATCAATTAGGTATGGATGTTAAAAACCATATGGGCGCAATTAGTTCCGAGCAAGAAACAAAGCTTCGTCAAGCATTCGGAGGAGGAAGTACCGTAAATACTCAATCAAAAGCAACAAACAACCAAAAGCAACAAACAACACAAAATAAACCAGCCAATAAGAAACCAATGAACAATAAACCTGGTGAACAAAGAAATAACCAAAATCGTCCAAACAATCAATCAACGAATGGACAACAAAGAAACAACAACAACCAAAATCGTCACGGCCAAAGCAACACACAAAACCGTAGCAATCAAACAAATACAAACAATCAAAACCGCAATACCCAAAACAATAACGGTTCTACAACGAATCAAAATCGGACCAGCCAAAATAACAATGGCGGGAACAACCAAAACCGTGGCGGCCAAAACCGTAACAACAATTTTGGTGGCGGTCAAAATCGTAATAACCGGAATAACTTTAATAACCAAAACCGCAATCGTTTCAACAAAAAAGGGAAAAAAGGCAAACATCAACAAGAATCAGCGAAGCCAGCAGTACCAGCACGTAAATTCCGTGAATTACCAGATGTTTTAGAATATACAGAAGGTATGAACGTGGCGGATATTGCGAAAAAAATCCACCGCGAACCAGCGGAAATCATCAAAAAATTATTTATGATGGGTGTCATGGTTAACCAAAACCAAGCCTTAGATAAAGATACAATTGAATTATTAGCTGTGGACTATGGCATGGAACCGCAAGAAAAAGTTCAAGTTGATATTGCGGACATTGATAAATTCTTCGAACCAGAAGCAGTTGTTGAAGAAAACTTAACTACACGTCCCCCTGTTGTCACAATCATGGGACACGTAGACCACGGGAAAACAACATTATTAGATACATTGCGCCATTCTCGTGTGACTTCAGGTGAAGCGGGCGGTATCACGCAGCATATTGGTGCCTATCAGTTAGATATTGATGGCAAACCAATTACGTTCTTAGATACACCAGGACATGCGGCCTTTACAAGTATGCGCGCGCGTGGTGCCAGCATCACTGATATTACCATCTTAGTTGTTGCAGCGGACGATGGAGTAATGCCACAAACAATCGAGGCGATTAACCATGCGAAAGCGGCAAAAGTGCCGATTATTGTAGCAGTTAACAAAATTGATAAGCCTGGTGCGAACCCTGATCATGTGAAACAAGAATTAAGTGAACATGAATTAATTCCTGAAGAATGGGGCGGAGATACGATTTTCGTCAATATTTCAGCGAAATTCAATCAAAACATTGATGAACTATTGGAAAATATTTTATTGATTGCTGAAGTAGAAGACTTAAAAGCTGATCCAACGCAAAAAGCAATTGGAACAGTGATTGAAGCGCGCTTAGATAAAGGTAAAGGTCCGGTTGCGACATTACTCGTTCAACAAGGAACTTTACATGTTGGTGATCCAATCGTTGTTGGTAATACTTACGGACGTGTTCGTGTGATGACCAATGACATGGGCCGCCGTGATAAAGAAGCAGGACCCGCAACTCCTGTAGAAATTACCGGATTAAATGATGTTCCTCAAGCGGGTGATCGTTTTGTGGTCTTTGAAGATGAAAAAACGGCACGTCAAGCAGGGGAAGAACGGGCTAAACGTGCGTTGCTTGAACAACGTTCAGCAAGTAGCCGTGTGACATTGGATAACTTATTTGAAAGCCTAAAAGAAGGCGAATTAAAAGAAGTTAATATCATTGTCAAAGCAGACGTACAAGGATCTGCCGAAGCCGTTTCAGCAAGTTTACAAAAAATTGATGTAGAAGGCGTTCGTGTGAAAATTGTTCACGCGGCAGTTGGGGCCATCAATGAAAGCGACGTAACTTTAGCTGCAGCAAGTAATGCGATTATTATCGGCTTTAACGTTCGCCCAACACCACAAGCAAAACAACAAGCAGAACAAGAAGAAGTTGATATTCGTTTACACCGTATTATCTATAAAGCCCTAGAAGAAATCGAAACAGCGATGAAAGGGTTATTAGATCCAGAATTTGAAGAAAAAATTACGGGTCAAATGACGGTTCGTGAATTGTACAAAGTATCTAAAGTTGGCACAATCGCTGGCTGTTATGTTACAGAAGGCTTTATTCGCCGCGATAGTGGCGTGCGTGTCATTCGTGATGGTATTGTTATTTATGAAGGTAAATTAGCAAGCTTGAAACGCTTTAAAGATGACGTGAAAGAAGTCAAACTTGGTTTTGAATGTGGTGCTATGATTGAAAACTTCAATGATTTACGTGTAGATGATGCGATTGAAGGCTTCATTATGGAAGAAATCAAACAATAATTTTAGTAATTGGAGGAAGACACTATGGCAAATTATCGTGACCGTCGTGTAGGTCAAGAAATCATGCGTGAAGTGAATGATATCTTGAACAAACGCATCAGAGATCCACGCGTCCAAGGCATCACTATTACAGATGTTCGTGTGACCGGTGATTTACAACAAGCAACGATTTATTACAGCTTGTTATCTGATTTAGCTTCCGAACAACAAAAAGCTCAACAAGGATTAGACAAAGCCAAAGGACTGATTCGTAAAGAATTAGGACAACGGTTAACCTTGTATAAAACACCAGAGTTGATTTTTGAAAGAGACGAATCTGTCCAATACGGAAATCACATTGATGAGTTGATTCGTAAGTTGAATCAAGGTGAATAATTAAAAAGAAAAAGCACACCAGACGAATGGTGTGCTTTTTCTTTTCATGATTTCTTGATAAAATAGTCATGGAGGTGCAAAGATGAAAAGAATTGTTGCTTTCTATAAAAATGGAGATCGTTATTTAAAAGAAATGGGTTCAGGCAAGAGTTCCCTGTACTTTTTTCTTTTCTTCTTTGTACTACATAGTATGCGGGAACGTATTATTCAGTTCATCGGATTTTGGCCGTCATTTATATTCGTCCTCATACTTGTCCCAAATCTTATGATTGGCGTCGGACATATTAACCATTGGTACAAAAATCGCTCTTGAATTTTCCAGAATACTTTTAAGCATGGAACAAAATCCTTATTGATTTTGTTCCATGCTTTTTAAGTTAACCCAGTATTTAATACCATCACAGAATAATCCCTAAATTCAAAAATCCGTCCTTTATAAAGATAAGTGGCGCCATACTTTTGTCGATAGTACGTAATCACATTTTTTAATGTCTCAACATCGATTTCCAAAAATTCAGCACAAGAATAATGGTTGCTTAAGCCAGCTTCAGAGCAACGAATTAAATCGTCTAATGTAACTAATTGCTCTAAGGCCACATTGCGGGCTTTCAACTCTTGCTTCCGATTTTCTGTACAATTTTGATTTAAAATAGTGCCAACGGATGTTTGATAATGCCCGTATTCCTCGGCTAAAATGTTCTTCTTTTGACGGGTACTCAATGTTTTTTCAATATAAATTTTGCCATTTCGATACAACCCATAACAACCTGTTTGATTGTATAAATCAATTTCTAAAACCGTCACATCCTTTTGAATGGAACTGACGAGTTTTTCATAATCATTCACTTTACCATTCACCTGCCATTACTTAATAAAAAGAGTAGATGGGAAGTTAATCCTCTTTTTTGTCAGAAGAAATCGATTGTTGATATTTGGCATCAATTTCATCCAAGTAATCGTGAATTTTCTCGATTTCTTCTTTTGAAAATATCTTTTCTGGATCCCCAGCGTGGGCAGCCAGTGTCATTTCGTCACGGCGAGGGAATGAGAGAATTTCTGCTTGCGTTTGTTGTTCGTGTAATTGTTGTTCGGCAAATTGATAAACGATGGCTTGTCGTTGGGGTTCTAATTTTTTATAAATGCGGTCGATAGTTGAGGCATTTTTTTCCATGGGAACTTCTTGCCCCATCAACCAGGCCTCATTAATGTCTAATGCATCTGCAATGCGATAAACTTTGTCTTGTTTTGCTTCGTAACGACCAGCTAGCCAATCGCTGATCGAAGATTTACCGATGCCAGTTTTTTTCGCTAATTCACTAGGTTTGATGTTCTTGGCTGTTAAAGCTTCTTTTAAACGGATAGCAAAAATGTTCATATTTCCGAACCTCCTATTGCCTCAAAGTATACTATACCTGTTTAGAGAAGGCAAGTAACAATCGCAATTAAAATTAGCGGTTCATAAAACCGAACTTATGAGTTGACAGTGAAAATATTTGATGCTAAGATAGAGCCATTCAAATGTTCGGTTAACTGAACTATTTTTTTGAACACTTTGTTCGGAAAACCGTATTTTGGTAGAAAGGGTGAAGAAATGAGTCGGAATTATAAAAAAACGTTGTCGGATATGTTACTTTTAGCAATTATTTTATTAATAAGCAGTGTCTCAATAAAAATTGGGGCCATCGTGATTGGTATGATTGGCCTCATGGAATTACTAACAGAGTAACAATAATTTAGTCAAAAGGAGAGAAGCGGATTGGCAGAGCGACGCATGTTTGCAAAAACGATTATTGATAGTGATGCGTTTTTAGATATGCCCTTATCAAGTCAGGCCCTGTATTTTCATTTAGCGATGCGTGCCGATGATGATGGATTTATCAATAATCCCAAAAAATTGCAGCGAATGGTCGGTTGTGGGGAAGACGATCTAAAATTGCTAATGGTTAAAAAATTTATTCTAGTATTTGAAAGCGGTGTGATCGTTATCAAACATTGGAAAATTCATAATTATATTCGCAGTGATCGTTACAAACCAACCTTGTATCAAGAAGAGAAAAATCAGATTGTTGAAAAAAATAGCAAAGCTTATACGTTTAAAGCAGAATCGTCTGTCAGTGGTCAACCAGCTGACTACCAACGGTTACCACAGGAAAGCATAGTCCAGTCTAAGTTAGGTCAGAGTCAAGGTAGTAGTTCAGAAAACGATTGTTTAAAGATGATTTATCATTTTTATGAGGAAAACGGCTTTGGTACACTGGCCTCAAAAACAAGCCAAGATTTTAAGTATTGGTTGCAAGATTTTATGCAAAAAGGGGCTAGCCAAGAGGAAGCATGCCAATTAATCTTGCATGCTTTAGGAATTGCCATCGATCGAAATAAACGGAATTATGGCTATGTAAATGCTATTTTGAAAAGTTGGGAGCAACAAAATTATTTATCCGTACATGAAGTTTTGGTAAATGATAAAAAACAAGTGTTGGAGCATACGCCGCAAATTACAGAAGAATATCAAGAGTTAGGTTTTTAAAGAAAGGAGGAAATCAGTATGCATGCGACAGATCAAACTTTTCAAATACTATTGAGTCAATTGTTAGAAAAAGTTGAAGACCGTTGTCCTGAATGTGGCAGTGAACAATATGTTTGGCAACAAAAAAATAAAGATGGCACAGAACGTTGTGCCCCAACTTGTTGGTCGTGTGGGTATAAAATGCTAAAAAAACATGAACAAGAAGCCAATCAACAACGTTCTCAAGAGAGTTTTATGGCACGTACACAAAAATTTTTTCATCAAGGGTCCTTAATTGCTGATGATGCGCTACGGCAATGTCGTTTAACCAATTACCAAACCACTGAATTAGAAACAAGACAAGCAAAAGAACGGGCCTTAGCAGCAGTTTCAGCGATTGTTGAAGAAAAGCCAATTCACGTTATTTTTTCAGGGAAACCTGGTGTCGGTAAAAGTCATTTGGCTATCAGTATTTTAGTTGAAGTCTTAGAACGCTCTGCATATCAAAAGTATTGTTTATTTGTCAGCTACTCTGAGTTATTAGAAAAACTAAAAATGTCCATGAATGAATCGGCCAAAAGCCAAGCAAAGGCTCAAGCGTATATTACTAGAATGAAAAAAGCAGATGTTTTGGTCTTAGATGATTTAGGTGCTGAATTAGGAATTAAAAATAAAGTTAGTACGGATTTTAATAATGACATCTTAAATCGAATTTTAGAAGCTAGACAGAATAAAGCAACTATTTTTACTACTAATTTTTCTGGAAAACAACTGGTGGAGGCCTATGGAACACGCATTATTTCTCGTCTAATGAAGCACGCCAGTGGCTATGTTTTCCAATATAAAGACACAACAGACAAACGAATGAGGAGTGTGAAATAAATATGTTAACAATTATTATTGGGTTTATCTTTTGGACAATGACACTGATGTTAGGTTATCTAATTGGTGAAAGAGAAGGCCGTAAACATGAGTAATTTAACAAAATGTAAAAAAGATTTATTTGAAATGAAAAGCGTTGTATTTAAAGATATTTCAAAGCAACAAAGCGAAAAAGCACAAAAAAGAAAACGACTCTTACAACTAATGAATCAATATCCCGATTGGGCAAGTCAAAAAAATAAACTTATTATGCAGGAAATTCAAGAATTAGGACAAGCAATCGGTAATTGGTCGATGGATCAATCAAGACCCATCCAATCCATCAAGGCCGCATCGTTTACAAAAAGCGAGTATCTCTATTTAATTTGGCTCGGTTATTCAGATGAAGCGATTCGTCACGGCTTAGACATGTCGAAAGAGTGTTATTTTATTTATCGATTAACACTTTTAAATGAATAAAAGTAAAGGAGATTAACCAATGCGTACGTCAACATTTAATTATATCAAAGATATTTTAGCAGACTTTTATAAAACAGATGAGTATATCCGGCAACGGGAAGAAGAATTACGGCACCCTTATCAAGAAGCAGATTTAAATGCTGGTATTAGAGGACAAGGACTTCACTCTGTAGTGACCGAACGAATGGCGATTACGATAGCTATGGATCGTCGTCTGTGGAACTTAGAGAGAAATCGAGACATTATCAAAAATTGTTTAGCTGAAGCGGATGAACAAACGCGCGTGATTATTGAAGAACTATATATGAAAAAACGGCCCTCTTTAACATTAATTGGACTTGCCCAGCAATTATTTATTAGTAAAAGCCAAGCCTATAAATTAAGAAATCATTTCTTTGAAGCGGTGGCGGATGAACTAGGGATGTAAACATGGAAAAAGCGTGGAATTTTTTCAGGTGTCAACATGGTAAATTAATAGTGTCGAAAGAGATAGATAAACGTGAGGCAACCAAAAAATGAAGACACGGAATTCTATAATTTTGACTGCTTTCTTGTGTCAGCTATGAAGGAGCAGAAAATGCCGGCTACTTTCAAAATCCTTCATTTTGACTAGAAGAGAGCCAATTTGTTAACCAATCCTGAATTTTTTGAATGGAAAGGTGGCGCTAAAAATGAATGAAGCGGAACAAGAGTTATATGAAGCCCTTGTTGCAATCTGCCAGACGTCAGGATTTTTGTTGCTAGAGGAACTGCCGACAGATTTACCAGATCAGCCATTTGTTTATTTAGGTGATAGTAAAGAATTACCTAAGCCAACTAAATCAGCTATTTTGGGAGAAATTGAATTAATAATGCATGTTTATGGTGCGTTATCTGAACGACAACAAATTTCTACAATTAAAGGAACGATTTTACGGCAGGCAACCAGTAACTTAAAACGAACGGCTCATTTTAATTGGGGTATCAAACATCAAGAAGTCAAAGCACAAATGGTAAAAGATACCAAACAAATGAAAAAAACAATTTGGCATGCTGTACTACCATTACACATGCAATTTTACTAGGAGGAATTATCAATGGGAGAAGTTATGCAAGGAAAAGACCGTATTTTATTAGTTCGTCGCTTGGATGAAGCAGCGACAAAGAAAGCAATGAAACCCTTATTTCAAATTGAACATGAATGGGAATTCTCACGTGAATCGAGCGGTACGCAAACAAAAGATGGCGTTGCGAATGCTGTTTCTGGTTTAGAAGTTACGTTATCGTTAAGCGGTTTAGCCTCTCGAGATGATGAAAATTTATACATGAAAGACGCAGTTGAAGATGGCATCTTAATGGAATTTTGGGATGTTGATTTAAAAGGTGAAAAAAATGCGGAAGGTAAATATCCAGCAATTTATGCCCAAGGTTATGTAAATTCATGGAGTTTACCAGCCAATGTAGAAGAATTAGTAGAAATCGAAACAGAAGCCTCTATTAATGGCAAACCACAAGATGGTTTTGCAACAGTAGAAGCAGATATTATTGCAGAAGCACAATATGCGTTCCAAGATACCGTTCCAGAGAAAGCACCACAACCTGGCGAATAATCAAAAAGTGTTGAATTTTAGGAGGATAAAAAATGAATTTAGAGATTAACGGAAAAACAATTGAAGTGAAATTTACGATTGGCGCGATTCGCGAATTAGATAAACGTTACCAAATTGAAAATGGCGCTGCCAAATTCGGCATGGGCATCAGTTCAGCAATGATTTATTTACGCCAATACAATCCAGTAATCTTAGTTGACATCATGGAAGCTTTACAAAGTGGGCAATTAAAAATAGGTAAGTCGGAAATTGAAGCATGGTTAATGACCCAAGATGTCAAAAAACTTTCAGATGATTTGCTTAAAGAAATGGGAAAGCAACCTCTTACAAAACCAATGATCGATCAGTTCAGCAAAGAAGCGAAGAAAGCAGAAGCGCAAGCGACCAACTAATTAAAACGAGCGATGACGTGTATCACGACATCGCTCTTTCTGCTTTTCGCTACTTAGGCTGTCGTTCATTTGAAGAAGTGGATCGGATGACCATGTCTGAATTTGAATTACGAATGATTGCTTTTAATTTAGCAGAAGTAGATGAAGAGCGGAAAAGGCACGAGCTTGCCTACTTAAATGTTAAAGCGCAAGCGACAAACAAAAAAGGAAAACCCGTTTTTGAAAGCTTTAAAAGTTTTTATGATTATGAAAAACGAGTTGCTGAAGTTCTGGCAGCTAACCAGCCACAACGAACGAAATTAAATGAGCGGAAAAAAACGCAACTTGCCACTGTGGCAGAGCGTCTACGCCGCTATCGAGAAGGGAGGAGAGTAGATGGAGAATGACAAAGAAAAAACGCCGTTATCGGAGGCAAAGAAAAGCCTTGCAGGCGTCCAACAAGCATTAAAAAGTATGAGCGGTGAGTATGCCTTATTAAGTGGATATTTAGGGAAAATTAGTGCGGGTGTCAATCAGTCAGCCACGGTCATGAACACATTTAAAACCGTTATGCAACAATCTGGAGAAACAGTGAAAAAAACAGGAGACGAAACAGCAAAGGCAGCAGATCAAATGAACACAGCGTTAACAGATTCTGCTGAACAAGCCGGTGAAGCAGCTAAAAAAGCGGGGAAAAAAACCTCTGATGGCTTTACTAATGCACAAAATAATATGCTGAGCTTTGGGACTGCCATGACTAGTGCCGTTTCCTTACCTATGCTGAACGTTTTAAAAACAGCTATGGGCGTCGGTGCTGGGGTCAGTGGCGAATTTCAAGGAATGCAAGGACTGATTATGGCCAGTGCAGGAGGGATTTCTGATTCATTGCAAGGCGAGTTGCAAGGGGCATTGACTCAGATGAATCAATCATTTGAAGCGGCGGCACAAGTGATTCAAAGCGTGATGGCTCCAGGAATGGAAATTTTGGTTCAAGTGGTTATCACAGTCGTCAAAGGCATTACAGCTTTGGTGAATTTATTTATCAAATTACCAAAACCCGTCCAAGTTTTTATTGTTGCCATTATGGGCATTTTAGCCGCCATTGGGCCCATGTTGATTATGGTAACGATGGCTCAGCAAAAATTTCAACAGTTTAGTGATGGTTTGGTTCTTGTAAAAGGAAACATTGGGAAGTTAGGTGGTGGCTTATCAAAACTAAGTGCTAGTTTTAGTGCCTTAAGTGGAGGACCATTAATTTTAATTGTAGCAGCCGTTTTAGCAGCGGTAGCAGCGTTTGTTTATTTCTATAAAACCAATGAAACATTTAGAAATAGTATCAATAGCTTAGCTAGTGCCATTCAAGGAGCTGTTTCAGCGGCGTTTGGCAAATTGGTAGGACTGCTACAACAGATCCAGCCGGCCTTTCAGCAAGTAATGGCAGTTTTTAAACAATTTTTTGCAGTAGGCTTAGAGAAAATGGCGACTATTTTTTCAACAATTGGTCGTGTGCTAACAGGCGTTTTTGCCAGCGGTTTGCAATTAGGTAGTAACTTATTAGGGCAATTTGGTGGCACCTTTGACAAAGCTGGTTTAGCGGTTGGTTTTTTGGTAAAAGTTCTGACAAAGGTTGCACTGGCTGCATTAGGAATTTCCGGGCCGTTTGGTCTAATTATTTCCTTGATTGTTTCATTCGTGACGGCCTGGATGAAAACCGGTGATTTGAGTGCGGGTGGTATTACCCAAGTCTTTGATAATTTAGGTAACACGATTACATCGGTTACAACAATGCTGGCAGCTAATCTACCGAAAGTTATACAACTTTTTACAACCGTCTTAACCAGTATTCTCGGGAAAATAACAGAAGCTATTCCAAGCATCGTAACCGCGTTATCTAGTTTAATTACGTTAATTGTTGGTGCGATCGTTGCCAATTTGCCAGTCTTAATTGAAGCGGCAACACAAATTATTACTACGTTGATTCAGGGGATTACAACAGTCTTACCAATGTTGATAGAAGTTGGTTTGAGCTTATTAATGACTTTAGTTAATGCGATTGTCACCGCCTTGCCAACAATTACAACTGCAGCGATTAATATCATCACTACATTAGTGACAGCTTTTGTCACAGCGTTACCAATGCTAGTTACAGCAGGTGTTTCAATTATCACGGCCTTAGTCAATGCATTTGTTACGATGTTACCGTTGATTTTGACTGCAGGTTTACAAATTTTGATGGCATTAATCACTGGGATTATGACGATTTTACCTCAGTTAATTCAATCAGCGCTGACGATTATTCTAGCGTTAGTGACTGCGTTGGTAGGTGCCTTACCACAGATTATCAGCGCAGGTGTCAAATTGTTAATGGCGTTAATTCAAGGAATTATTTCGATTTTACCAACCTTAGTTGCGGCAGCTATTACCTTGATTTTGACATTGGTAAATGCCTTAATTGGTGCGTTACCACAAATCATCAGCGCAGGCGTCAAATTGCTAATGGCTTTGATCCAAGGGATTATTTCAATTTTACCGCAACTGGTTACTGCAGCAATTACGCTCATTACCGCTTTAATGGGTGCGTTAATCAATGCGTTGCCACAGTTGTTAAGTGCTGGGATTCAACTGATTCAAGCCTTAATTAATGGTGTACTCAGTCTATTGGGTGCCTTGCTGTCCGCAGCAGGAACATTAATCTCACAAATGATCATGAAGATTGGTTCTTATTTTGGTCAACTGTTAGCTTCGGGCGGACAGTTAGTTGAAAATATCAAAAATGGGGTTACCAATGCAGCCGATCAGGTAAAAAATGCCATTGGTTCTGTAATTGAAGGTGCTTGGCAAGCAATCCAAGGTTGGTTTTCAAAATTCACCGATGCCGGTGCGAATATTGTCGGCATGATTGCTGATGGAATTACAGGCGCAATTGGAAAAGCCAAAGAAGCAATCGATGGGGTCGTCAGTAAAATTCGTAACTTTTTACCATTTTCACCAGCAAAAGAAGGTCCCTTATCTGATTTGCATAAATTGAATTTCGGCGGCACGATTGCCACGGGGATTTATGCAGGCGAAACAGCCGTTAGTAGAGCAATGGCTTCTATTTTAGACTTACCGCTGTTAAATGATTTTGCCTTGGACTTAGCTGGTCGAGGAAACTTCACGGCAACGATTGACCATCGTTTAGAAAATGATGCATACAATCGACCATTATTTGTGACAGTAGAGTCAACGTTAGATGGAAAAGTCGTCGCAGCTACTACGGCGCCTTATTTAGCAACGGAGTTACAACGACAACAAGTGAAACAAAATAACCGCTTAGGAAGGAGAGGATAACATGTATAAATTTGTTGATACCAATCAAGCAACTCATTCAACGCCTCTTCCTTCAGAAGCGTTAAATTTTAACGGCCAATTTTTAGAAAAAGTCATCCCTGGTTATCAAACATTATCAGTTTCAGGACGAGAATTAGTTCCAAGCGAAATTGAAAGCTATCAATTAGGGATTCGTGATGGCAAACGTCACGTTTATGCGCGGATTCCAGAACGAGAATTAACAGTCAAATATCGGCTTTCAGCTGTGAATAATGAAGCGTTTCGAGATGCATTTAATCATTTAAATGTTGCTTTGTTTACGGAAAAAGACGTTTCTATTTGGTTTAACGACGAACCGGAAATGCTGTGGTTTGGCAGTAAGTCTTCAGTGAGTGATGTACCCGAAGGCGTTAACCAAGTAACAGGCACCTTTACTTTATTGCTTTCTGATCCGTATAAATACACACGGAGCGATGCGACTAGTGTGATGTGGGGTTCGCCAACCATTACATTTCAAGCGAATTACTTAATGGGGAATACAGGCTCAGGTGCAGTTGATTTTCCAATTTTAATTGAAGGCGGGGCTTATTGGGGATCAACCATGATTACCTTTCAAAATCGGGCCTACACGATGGGGGATTTAGGCAAAGAAGTTCGGCCAATTGAAATTTATCCTACGGTCGAAGGATTAAAAGTCAAACCGACCATTATTTTAACAGGAACCGGACGTGGTGTTTGGATTAAAACACGGAACGATACAATTAACTTAGGAGACTTTGATCGTTCGGAAATTATCATTGATACTGAAAATTTTTATCTGACAAAAAATGGTGCACCGATGATTCGACCAATGAACGATTTTTATCTATATCCCAATGAACCGCTGTATATTCAAGCCAAAGATAGCGACTTCCGCTTGACGATTCGCTATCCTAACCGATTTGTGTAGGAGGGTGATTAAATGTTAATGGCGCTGGATTTGAAAAGAACATATACGGCAATCTTGGATAATGCCTATCAAGTCAGTTATGAAAAAATAGAGAACAAAATTGGGAGTTTAGATTTTACCATGCCACTAGATGATCCTAAAAATGAATTTATTGAAGAAATGCAATGGGTGGAACTGACCGACAATGAGAATGAATATATTGGTTTATATCGCGTGATGCCAACCACAATTAAGAAAGATGCGAACAATAATCAAATTCACTACTCTGCCACAGAAGCATTATGTACCTTAGGTGATACTGTCCTTTTTGGTTGTCACGAAATTAAAAACAAAACAACGAAAGAGGCCATTCAATTTCTATTGAATAAACAAAAAACAAAGCATTGGGTCCTAAAAAAATGTGATTTTTCAAGGAAATTAACCTATAAATGGGAGAATGAAAACGGGCTAGTCGAGCCTTTATTTAACATCCCAGCCGATTTCGAAGAGGAATATCTTTGGCAATGGAATACAGAGGTCTATCCTTTTGAACTTTCATTAGTCAAACCACCAACAGAAGCAGTTGCGCGAATTCAAGAAGGTTACAACATGCAAGGATTTGAAATAGAACGTAATCCCAAGATGCTAATCAATCGGATTTATCCATTAGGTTCAGGCGAAGGTGTTAACAAAGTCAATATTCGCTCGGTCAATCAAGGGGTTCCGTATTTAGAGAACAAGGCCGCAATTGACCGCTATGGTTTATTGGAGTCAATTTGGGTAGAACAGCGTTTTTCTGATCCCAAGGCATTAAAGGAAAATGCTTTGCGAATGTTAGAAGAATGGACCAAACCACAAGTTTCTTGGGTAGTGACTGCAGCTGATTTAATTAAATTAACAGATCAACCTTTGGCAATCGATCGTTTGCGGTTGGGTACGGTTATCATGATTAATACGAATGAATTTGGGAGTGTCAACCTTCGTATCAAAAAAGAAAGTAAAAAAGATGTCTTTGGTGCCCCCCAAGACATTCAGCTAGAGTTGGGAAATCTGCAAGAAACAATTCATAGTACCATGACAGCTTTCAGTCGGAAACAAGAGATTAGCGAAACTTACGCACAAGGGGCGACGACACTTTTAAATCGTTCAATACAAGGAGAACTTAGCAAGACACAGCCAGTGGAGCTGAATTTATACTTTGACGAGGACATTCTTTATGTAAACACCGCAGAATTAACGTTCAAGGCAACTGCTAAAGGATCTTCGCATTCTGTAACGAATATTGATTTGGTAGTGGATGGCAAAAAATTACCCCAACTATCATTGCAACAACAACGGCTAAACATTTTGAGTTATTTACGAAAAACAACAGATGGAAAAATCGAACGCGGCAATCACACGCTTCAATTTTTCTCTCATCAGCCACTATGGTTGGATGCTTCGGTCATCTGTCGTGTGTATATTCAATCCCAATTGGGTGGCCAGTTTTAATAAAATAATGAAAACTAGAGGAGTGTGACGAAATGTCAGTAGAACATATTGAAGAATTAGATACCCTGAATCAAGGTCGCCTTAAAATCAATGCAATCTTGGATCAGTCGAACGCATCAGCTGAGAAAGTTGATGCTTACCAAGTCCAGTTAACGAATGGAATTTCTGAAGCGAAAAACATCGCAGATGAAGCTGGCAAAGAAGCCGTACAAATTGCCACTGATGCAGGCAATCAAGCAAATGAAACAGCCAACCAAGCGATGAACAATGCAAAAACAGCCATCACGATTGCAGGAAACGCAGTTTCAACGGCAAATAATAATAAACAAGAATTTGATACTTTGCGAAATGATTTCGATCAATTAGTAGCAGAAGCGGGTGATAGTAATCCAGAAATTGTCCAAGCACGCACAGATACGCAAGGTATCAAACAAGCTACCTTAGCGAATCGTCTTCAAATTGATTTGAATGACCGTATGACAAAAGCAGATGGCATTTCTTTATTGGCTAAACCAACTACTGTCAAAATGAAGTTAGACTTTAACGGTAAAACGGCCGGCAATACAGCCACCAATGCAAACAGCTATTCCACTGATTTTACGGCTAAAATTCTTAAGAAGCCAACAGATGTTTGGGAGGAAGTTTCTCAAGCAGACTACAATAAAATGGCCAGCCGTGATGATGAGGGTGTGAAAACAGGTTCCACCCAAAGCGGTGTGATTCCGCAACAATTAGCGGCCTTTAATCTCGTTGAAGCCGCTAAAAAATTAATTCCACAAATGTTTGAAACATTCACAACTGACGAGGCGGTGGCATTTATTCGCCAGAACGTTCAATTTTTTATGATTAATCAACGTGTGAAAGCCGTTGCGCCCAATAATCAAACGATTAAAATCGCTACGTATTTACCAACTACGGATAATTGGGTAACTCAAATCCAAGAATCAGCAAAAGAGTTCGGCGATTTTTCAATTCAAATCAATGATCAGAATTTTATCACAGATGAAGGGTTCATTTATTTAATGAGCTATACAGATTCATCGAATGGGGTAACGCCAGCTAGCTTAGAAGTTGATTACGTGGGGCTTCATATTGGTCTGTCTGTTGATGCCCAGGCGGTTTTAGCGAAGAGTGGTTTTGTTCAAGCAGAGCAACTCAATACCCATGTGGAAAATCAGGATAATCCGCACCAAGTAACCGCTGAACAAGTAGGGCTAGGCAATGTAGAAAATTATGGCTTCGCATCAGACAGCGAAGCAGTCGCGGGAACTTTAGTGAGTAAATATATGCACCCGAAAAACGTTGCGGAAGCGATTAAAGGTCAAGCTGTGACACAAACAGGTGATCAAGAGATTGCTGGGGTGAAGAATTTTGTAACTATGCCAACCGTCAATGGTTTGCCTTTGGAATCCTCTAGAATGGCCATTTATGAAGCTAGTGGAGTCGGTGAAGTCGAGGCAAAATATCAGGCGGCCTTTAATAAGGATAATATGAAATTTGTATTAATTAGGGTGGGAAATCGTGTCGATGCATTTGTAAGATGTAATTTGAGTGATCCAACGAAATTGAATAATAATTTGGTTAAAGTGTTTACTGTTCCAACAGGATATACATTATCGACGAAGATTACAAAGGGAATATGGAATTTGGCGTTAACTGCTATGCAATATACATTCCCTCAACCGAATTGTGCTGGTTTATATGAGATGGGAAATCAAGGAATTCTTTTTGGTGCTAACCGTGCTGGAAATATTTACCTACAAGGAAGTTGGTACACGGACGATCCGTTTCCGACAAAATAACAAGCTAGTTTAGGAGACTTTTTATGGAACGTTATCTCAACACAATAACAATGCTTTTAAGCATTTTCGGTGGGATTGTCGTACGTTTATTAGGCGGATTAGATCAATTGTTGGATGTCTTCCTCTTTTTAATTATTGTCGATTTCATCACAGGTTGGATTAAGGCAATCGCCACAAAAGAATTGTCCAGTCGGATTGGTATGCTCGGAATTGCGAAAAAAGTGACGATGTTATTTGTGGTTGCTGTAGCGGTTCGTGTTGAAAAAGTTGTGGGGAACAATTTGCCAATTCGGGAAATGGTTCTGATTTTTTACATTGCGAACGAAGGACTTTCTTTTTTTGAAAATATTGCGACCTTTATTCCTATGCCGAAAAAGTTAAAAGAGTTATTTATTCAGTTAAAAAATAAAGATGATTAAGTAGAAGTGGTCGGGACAAACGTAGAACTTTCGGCTGATTGCCGAAGAAATTACTTCTGTCCCGCCATTTATCTGCAGGTTTAAGCCATGAAAGGGAAGTTATTTTGACTTTCCTTTCATGGCTTTTTTTAGAAAGGAGTATGCTATGTTTAAAAAATTAATGATTCAACTTGCTTTAGTGATTGGCTTAAGTTTAACGATTCCGATGACGGCTTGCGCTTACACCATCGAAGCGGATCCAATCAACTTTACTTATTTTCCAGGCTCTGCAAGCAATGAATTAATTGTTTTACATGAATCAGGAAACGAGCGGAACCTAGGACCACACAGTTTAGACAATGAAGTGGCCTATATGAAACGAAATTGGTCAAATGCTTATGTCTCATATTTTGTCGGATCTGGTGGACGAGTGAAACAATTAGCTCCTGCTGGTCAAATTCAATATGGCGCAGGTGCTTTAGCTAACCAAAAAGCATATGCGCAAATCGAATTGGCTCGAACGAATAATGCGGCGACGTTTAAAAAAGATTATGCTGCCTATGTTAATTTGGCCCGTGATTTAGCTCAGAACATTGGTGCTGATTTTTCGCTGGACGATGGAACAGGTTATGGCATAGTCACTCATGATTGGATTACAAAAAATTGGTGGGGAGATCATACAGATCCTTATGGTTATTTAGCGCGTTGGGGGATTAGTAAAGCGCAGTTGGCACAAGATTTACAAACGGGCGTTTCTGAAACAGGTGAGACTGTCATTATTCAGCCGGGTAAACCTAATGCGCCAAAATATCAAGTAGGACAAGCAATTCGTTTCACTTCAATCTATTCAACACCAGATGCTTTAATCAATGAACATCTATCAGCAGAGGCACTTTGGACACAGGTAGGAACAATTACAGCGAAATTACCGGACCGACAAAACCTTTACCGTATTGAAAATAGCGGACATTTGTTAGGTTATGTGAACGACGGCGACATTGCTGAACTTTGGCGCCCGCAAAAGAAGAAATCATTTCTAATTGGTGTGGACGAAGGCATTGTTTTAAGAGCAGGACAACCTAGCCTGTCAGCCCCAATTTATGGTATCTGGCCCAAAAATACTCGCTTTTATTACGATGCGTTTTATATTGCAGATGGGTATGTTTTTATTGGTGGAACAGATACGACAGGCGCGAGAATTTATTTGCCAATCGGACCAAACGATGGCAACGCACAGAATACATGGGGATCATTTACTAGCTAAAAAAAAGCCACAAACTCTGATAAAAGCAGAGTTTGTGGCTTTTTGTGCATTTAGCAGAGATTTTGCCAAAGGGAATAAGCAATGGAGACTGCGAAGCTAGGTACTTTTATGCTATAATGACAAAGTTAGTATTATCGGAACTGGAGGAACTATAATGGACGGCATTTTACCGTTATGGAAGGAACGTGGCATGACAAGTCATGACTGCGTATTTAAATTGAGAAAAATTTTACATACCAAAAAAATTGGTCATGGTGGTACGTTAGATCCAGATGTCGAAGGGGTCTTACCCATCTGCGTTGGCAAAGGAACGAAAGTGATCGAATACATGGTAGATTCTGGCAAAACCTATGAAGGTGAAATTACACTTGGATTTGCTACGACAACCGAAGATGTTAGTGGTGAAATTGTTGAAAAAAAACCAGTTACAACACCTCTGTCAACTGAACAAATTGATCAAGCAATGGCCGAAATGACAGGTGAAATCACACAAATCCCACCGATGTTTTCTGCGGTGAAAGTCAATGGTAAACGTTTATATGAATATGCGCGGAACGGGGAAGAAGTTGAACGGCCCCAACGAAAAGCAATGATTTATTCATTTGAACGCACTAGTGAACCAATTTTTAATGAATCTGCTCAAACACAAAGTTGGCGGTTTAAAGTGGTCTGTGGCAAAGGAACCTATGTGCGGACACTATCCGTGGATACTGGCAAAAAATTAGGCTATCCTGCCCATATGTCGGATTTAACGAGAACGGCAAGTGGCGGTTTGCAAGCTGCGCAATGCTTAACGTTAGAAGAAGTAGCCAAACAAATGGCTGCTGAAACAATCGATCAATGCCTGTTGCCCATTGAGACAGCAGTAGAACAATTCCCACGAATTGATTTATCAGATGAATTGTATCAAAAAGTAAAAAATGGCATGCGTTTGCACAAAAAAGAATTAGGAATAAAGGCAATGCCAGAATCCTTAGTTGCCTTATTTTACCAAAATCAAGTGGTTAGTTTATACATGCCACACCCAACGCATGATAAATTATTGAAACCAAGTAAAGTTCTACGGAACAATTAAATAAAAAAGAAGGAAGTTTTTGCACATGCAAGTTATTCAACTACATCATCCCTATGAACCCAATCAAATTCCTAATGAAGAAGTCGTGATGGTCCTAGGCTTCTTTGACGGTGTTCACAAAGGCCACCAAAAAGTAATTGAAACAGGTAAAAAGATTGCTGAGGAAAAAGGCTTGAAGTTAGCTGTGATGACCTTCAACCAACACCCATCAATCGTTTTTCAAAAAGTTTTACCAGAAAATATGAAATATTTAACTAGCTTGGAACAAAAAGAACGCCTAATGGCCAACTTGGGCGTTGATATTTTATATATTGTCGAATTTACTTCAGCGTTTGCTCAATTAAAACCGCAAGATTTTGTCGATCAGTATATCGTTAATTTAAATAGTGCAGTAGCAGTCTCTGGGTTTGATTATACGTATGGTCCTAAAGAAATCGCTGGAGTCAAACAGTTACCAACTTATGCGCAAGGCCGTTTTGAAGTGGTGACAGTACCAAAAGAAGAAATGACTGGTGCCAAAATTAGCTCAACAAGAATTCGCGAAAAAATGGAAGCCGGCGAAATGGAGGAGGTCACGGAGTTGTTAGGATATATTTATGAAACAGAAGGAACAGTTGTCCATGGCGATGCTCGTGGCCGTTTATTGGGTTTCCCGACCGCTAATGTCAAAGTGAAAAGCACTGTGCGCTTACCAAGAATTGGCGTCTATGCTGTGCAAATCGAAGTTGGTGGCAAATGGTATGTCGGCATGGGCTCAATTGGTCATAATGACACCTTTGGAGAAGGACGCGATTTAACCGTGGAAGTCTATATTTTGGACTTCCATCAAGACATCTATGGTGAGCAAGTGGTGGTTCGTTGGAATCATTATTTACGTGACCAAGTGAAATTCAATGGGGCTGAAGCCTTGATCGACCAATTAAAACAAGATGAACGAGATACGGCTGACTATTTCCAACAATCTGAGGATAAATAATGAAGATTCGTCAAGAAAAACCTGCAGAGTATCAAGCTGTAGAACGTTTAACGTATCAAGCGTTCAAGGAATTAAACTTGACCGAAAACTGGCGTCCCACAGAGCATTTTATCGTGCATTTATTAAGAGAAAGTGCCGACTTTATTCCGGAGTTGTCCTTAGTTTCAGAAACTGATCAAGGAAAATTAACGGGTCATATTATGTCTTCAAAAGCCAAACTACGATTACCTGATCATACAGAGAAGGCTGTTTTGACCGTTGGGCCGCTAAGTGTCCATCCAGAAGCACAGAACACGGGCGTAGGCTCAGCGTTAATTAAGCATTCTGTGCAGAAGGCCAAAGAATTAGGCGTCGGCGGATTGATTATCCTGGGCCATCCAACTTACTATACGAAGTTCGGTTTTGTTCCAGCGACTACTTTTCAGATTACGTTACCGGAAAAAGAAACATCAGAAGCATTATTGGCTTTGGAATTACTGCCAGGTTATTTTGGCACAAGTGGTGGGGAGTGGCATTTTTCAACATGCTTTGCTTATCCAGAAACACACCCTGCAGAATTAGAAGCCTTTGAAGCAGAACTCGGAATAAATGAATAAAGAATAATAAGACGCGACAACTACTAGTTAAGTACTGGTGGTTGTCGCGTCTTTACTACTTTTTATTACAAAGTAGTTGACAGAACCGGTACTCAGTATTATCATGTAGTGGTACATAGTACTAAAGAGTAGTTTAGGGAGGAAAAGCAGTGAAGCAGACAGAGTTGCTAAAAGGCATTTTAGAAGGTTTAGTTTTAGCCATCATCCAAAGGAAAGAAACATATGGTTATGAAATTACAAAAATTTTAAATGACCAAGGGTTTACTGAAATTGTTGAAGGAACCGTTTATACGATTTTACTGCGTTTAGAAAAAAATCAATGGGTTATAGCTGAAAAAAAGCCTTCAGAAAAAGGACCAATGCGGAAGTTCTATCGCTTAACCTCATCAGGAGAAGCAGAACTCGCTGATTTTTGGCAGCGTTGGACGTTGCTTTCAAAACAAGTAAACAAGATGAAAAAAATGGAGGGATAGAGCATGTCAGATTTTAAAGCGTTGATCAAAAAAGTTATTGGGGATAAAAAAGAGTACAAAGAATATAAACGACGGATTGCAGCATTACGAGCAGAGTATCGACAAGTATTTCAAGAAATTGAAAAATATGCATGGCATTTTTCAGATCATAGCGGAGCCAATATGTTCAATGCGTTGACTGATTTACTTGATTTGTTTGAAGAAGGAGCTGCTAACGGAACACCTATCAAAAATATTACGGGAGAAAAAGTAGGTGATTTTGCTGAAACAATTGTCAATGAAGTCGCTGGCAAATGGACTGATAAACAGAAAGAAAAACTGAATCATCAATTTTCTAAACAATAGTCAAAACAAAAAAAGGAGAATAAACATGGTTGAAAATTTTTTTAAAGAAGGAAAGTTGCTGGTTATTCCCAAGAAAAATGCGAAAAAAGTCCAAGTGTTTCAACGTGTGGCCAACCAATTTGAATTTGGGAAAGAATATACGGAAAAAGAAGTCAATCAGCGACTTAGAGAAATCTATGAAGATTATGCACTTTTGAGACGGTATTTAGTAGATTATCAGTATTTAGAAAGAGATAAGTTTGGAAAAATTTATCAGAAATGTGAGCAACACACAAAAATTATATAAATGGCTTTTTTTAAAAGTAGCGAAACTAGGTGAAATGAACCAAGTCTAGCTACTTTTTGTTATGTAAGCTTAGTAATAGTTCTATAAAAAACTCTCTATTTGTTTTCTAACTCAGACTGGTAAGATTGATTTAATTAGAAAAAGATAGAGGTGAGAGAATGAATCTACGTACTTTAGGTCTAACAAAAATTCTTTTGACCTTTATTATATTAAGTATTATTGGTGCATTAATGATTTATAGCGCCAGTAGCTATGACTTGTTGATGCAAGGCGTGAAGCCCACTGCTGTGTTTATTAAACAAGGCATTATTATGTGTCTCAGCTGGGTGCTAATGTTCGTGATTTACAAAGTTCGACTAGAAGTGTTATTTAATAAAAAAATTGCGATTGGACTGCTTTTAGTTTCGGTACTATTACTGTTAATGGTTCGACTACCTTTTTTTGGTGTAGCAGCGAATGGCGCACAACGTTGGATTTCTCTCTTTGGAATCCAATTTCAGCCATCAGAACTTTGTAATTTTGCGATTATTTATTACTTGAGCTGTTATTTAGGTGAAAAAGAAAATGGCTTGACAACGAAGCAGTTAAGGAAACAATGGCTGTTTGTTTTGGTCGTTGCATTTTTAGTTTTAATTCAACCCAAAGTTGGCGGGGCTATTCTCATTTTAGTTATTGGCAGTGTCTTGATTTTCTCAGCAAGTATTCATGCAAAATTTAGTGTAATTGCTGCGGGGATTGTCGTTGCTAGCGCGGCGCTTCTTTCTAAAATAATTATTTTTCTAGGCGATCACCGCTACTTACCACATTTTTTTGCGCATGTGTATGACCGCTTAGTTGTTTTGAAAAATCCGTTTTTATCCTTTCATGATCGCGGATTTCAGCCTTCAATGGCCTATTTAGCAATGTATAACGGTGGTTTTTGGGGCACTGGATTAGCCAATGGTATGGTAAAAAAAGGTGGCTTGCCAGAAGGTCAAACCGATTTTATCTTTGCGGTGATTGTGGAAGAACTTGGTTTGATTGGCGGCTTACTATTGCTATTTCTTTTGTTATTTTTAGCGGCCTCGATTTTGCGGAGTAGTTGTGTAATAAAAAATCATTGTTACGGCTTGTTTTTGTTAGGGGTCGGGACCTTGATTTTAGCTCAAACGGCGATTAACATTGGTGGCGTTTTGGGGTTGATTCCAATGACGGGAATTCCTTTACCGTTTGTTAGTTACGGTGGGACAAGTTATTTAATCTTTTCAGTGGCATTAGGAATCGTCATTAAAATTATTGCAAACGAAAGGCGGCAGTTAAATGGTCAATACAAAAAAATTCAACTTACATCTTAATTATGATTTATTATTGCCCATTTTTTTACTCACACTTTTATCTTCTGGTGTGCAATATTGGATTGCCGTTAATGAAGGAAAAGACGGAACTGTGCCAGCATTAAAACAACTCTTCTTTATTTTTGTTGGCTATGCAGGCATGTTTTTAGCTAGTCGGCTGTCACAGAAATTTATTTGGAAAGTAGCTCCTTTTTTCTATGGATTTTCATTAATCTTGATGAGCGCTTTGTATTTTTCCTATGACAAAGGAATGTATTTATTGACGGGCACAAAGCGCTGGTTAGATTTAGGGTTTATTAAATTTCAGCCATCAGAAATTGCGAAAATTGCGTTTATTTTAATGTTGGCAAAAATTATTGTCCAACATGAGCAACAAGACTGGTCCGATAAATGGCGTTCAGACAAGCAACTTCTAAAAAAAATCGTTGCGGTTAGTGTCCCTGTTTTTTTCTTGATGGCGGTACAAAAAGATTTTGGGACATCCCTTGTTTTCGTAACGATTATTCTATCTCTTTTAGTTATTTCGGGAATTGATCGCAAAATTTTAATTATTATTTTCAGTGCTTTAGCAACGTTAGGCGTGATCTTGATTCTGTTAGTCTTTACAGAGTGGGGGCACAAAGTACTCTTCTTTTTACATTTTAAACAATATCAATTGGATCGAATTTTAGCATGGATTCATCCCTATGATTATGTCGATAAAATCTCCTATCAACAAGTACAAGGCTTATTGGCAATTGGTTCGGGTGGTTTATTTGGCAAGGGTGTGCATGGGATTGAGGTGTATGTTCCTGTTCGTGAGTCTGATATGGTTTTTACTTTTATCGGGGAAGCCTGGGGCTTTGTGGGCAGTGCCACTGTTGTTTTTCTCTATTTTTACTTGTTTTATCAAGTTTTAGTAGCTGGCTTGCGGAGTAATTCGCGTTTCTGTATGTACATCTGTGTCGCCCTTATTTTTTCGCTGGTCTTTCAAACGGTGGAGAATATCGGTGCGGTGATTGGACTGTTGCCGTTAAAAGGCATTCCTCTTCCGTTTTTAAGTCAAGGAGGCACTTCGTTAGTGATGGCTATCACTTCTTTAGGATTTGTTAAAGGAAGAGAAGCCGCTACCTGAAAACACAAATAAAAACCAAGACTGGAACTCGCTTGCCGACAAGCTCTAGTCTTGGTTTTTACTATTGAAATTGTTTTTGGCATTCAGCCAAAAGTTGTTGAAGTTGTCGACTCATGTAACGTTCTTTTAAATAATAAACTGCCATGTTTCGTTTAGGTAGTTCTTGGTAAGTCAGTGTATGAATCGAATTGTCTAAAAGTTGAATATTTGTGTATTCGGGGACAATAGCGAAACTATCGGAATGAGACACCAAGTGAGTAATAAGTGAAAGAGTATCCACTTGAATGACTTTCTCTGGAGAAAAATTAGAAAACGTAGTATCTAGCCAATTGGTTAATTTGTTTTGCTCGGAAAATTCGGTATTTAAACGGACGAAGGGGTACATTGTTAGTTCTTTTAAAATTTCTTCCGTCGTGGCTTTTGCCAAAGCTGGATGATCGTTTCTTAAAATGAATTGATAATTTGCTGTAAATAAATCAATTTTACCAATATGTTCAGGTAATGGTAAGTCAGCAAAGGAAATACCAAAATCTGCATCCATTGTTTCCAAGGATTGAAGAATATTTTCTGTAATAATAGTATGGACTTGTAAGTTGGATGAACGATCCGTTAATGTTGTCATTAGTAAGTCATTCAATTTATATTCTAAATCACAGAGATAAGTGGCTACATAAATATGGTTGGAAGAATGATTAATTTCTTTTAGCTCTTCTTCAATTGAGACCAACTCATTGGTGATGCGCCAACAATATTTTTCTAAAATTAATCCAGCCGGTGTTAAGGTGGTAGTTTGGCCTTGGCGATTAAAAAGTTCAGCGCCTAACGTTGCTTCAAGAATTTTTATTTGCTTACTTAGGGCAGCTTGAGAAATTGCTAAATTTTCGGCTGCTTTAGTAAATTGTTTCACTTTGCATAACTCTAAAAAATAATGTAAACGAAATAGTTCCATGGGAATTCCTCCTTTTTCTATTCCTAGAATAAATAACGTAATTGTTCGAACAAATAACGGTGTGCTTCACAATGTCCGTGATGATTATTCTGAACTAAATAGATGGCTCGTTCTGGACTATCTTCCAGAGGAATACCAACTAAGTTACGTCTGTTTAGTTCATCAGTGAGTGAATAGGGAAGGATGCTACAGGCTTTTTCTCGTTGGACCATGTCTAAGACTAAATGAAGAGAAGGGAGTTCGATGACGATTTGCCGATTTTCCCAATTGATTTTACGTTCCCAACGTTTAAACACTTTTTTTTCATATACTTGATCGGAATATGCAGCAAAAGGTAAAGAACGAATTTCGTCAATCGTTACGCTATCGGCATGGGCTAAAGGATGATTTTTATTGACACAAAGGAGATAGCTTTCTGTATAAATTAATTCTTTCTCTAATGGAATCGAGGTATCCAAAAATATCCCAATCCCAATGTCAATTAAATCTGTTTCCAAGGCTGTTTCAAGATCGTAATAATACTTAAAATCAATACTTACATACGGATAGGATTGATTAAATAACAACAAGACTTCTCCAAATGCTTTATCTATATCAATTAAGTTTGTTCCAATCCGAATGGTCGTTGTCGATCCTTGGGTCACTAATTCATTAATCTCTTCTTGCGCTTCCTTAATGAGTGCAAAAATCATCTCTGTTCGCTTGGCGACGACTTCGCCTGCTGGAGAAAGCCGACAATGTTTCTTGTCTCTTAAAATTAATGAAGCACCTAATTCACGTTCCAACTCCTTGAGCTGGGTACTTAAATAAGGTTGACTCGTATGGAGCTTTTGAGAAGCTAAAGTAAAACTCGCATACTTTGAAACTGCCATAAAATATTCTAGTTGTTGTAATTTCATTTTCCTCACCGCCGTTTCTTTAACTATACAAAAAATAGCAGAAGAAAAGCTTCTCGACAAGGCTATCTGACGGTCTTTAGATTAATTTAACCAGTTATGATTCTATGAATAAATACGAATCATACCAGAAAACCATAGTAAATAAGCGGATTATTTTTCTTTTTGTTACTGAATGGACAAAAAGTTATCTGCTAAAAACTTTTTCTATATCGTTATTTTTTCAAGGAAGAATTATACTTGCTGTTGTAATTAAATAAGATTTGTTAGGTGAGGCTCCTATACAAACATAGGCTACTGCCCAAAAATGTCGAGAGACGCCAATGGGTAGAACAGGAACTGTCGAATGAAGGCTTTTCTTAAGGTAGCTAAAAGCAATCGCTTTTTACGTTGTATAGTGCTAAAGCTCAACGATAAGAACGATTATTCTTTGACACGTTGAGTTTTCAGCGTGTCTTTTTTGTGGAAAGGGTGAGGAAAATGGAAGATGAACCGATCGTCAATTCAAGTCAACAACAGATAAATGAGGTGAAAGAAAATGGAAAAGAAAATGCGTCACTTGGGCCATGACTATAGTTACAAAAAGTTTGCCCACTCAGAAGTAGAAAAAGTTTTACAACGTTTCGGCTCAACTTGGGATGGCATTAAACACCAAGATATTGAAGAATTACAAGAACGTTATGGCCGCAATAAAATTATGAATGAAAAAAAAGCTTCACGGCTGCGACTTTTTATAAAATCGTATATCACGCCGTTTACTTTGGTGTTACTAGCACTAGCCACGATTTCATTTTTTACAGAATATGTCTATGCTGCGCCAGAGGAAAAAGATGTGACTGGCGTGTTAATTATGTTAGCGATGGTCATCTTAAGCGGCACGATGAGTTTTGTTCAATCAGTCAAATCAAGCAATGCAGTTGAAAAATTACAAAATATGATTAAAGTTACAGCGACAGTCATTCGTGACAAGAAGCAAATGGAAATTCCTATTGAGGAAGTTGTGTGTGGCGACTTAGTCCAACTATCCGCTGGCGATATGATTCCAGCCGATTTACGTTTAATCCAATCTAAGGACTTATTTGTTTCCCAATCATCCTTGACTGGAGAGAGTTTTCCCATTGAAAAACACGCGACTCATCAAAAAGATAGTGATCAAATTGATACAGAATACGACAATCTTTTGTTTTTAGGAACAAATGTCATTAGTGGCACTGGTTTAGGCATTGTCATTAAAGTTGGTAATCAAACTTTATTCGGACGGATGGCTTCTGATAACGGAGAAGAGCAGCAGCAGACGAGTTTTGAAACAGGAATTAATAAAACAACGTGGGTGCTGATTCGCTTTATGTTGGTCATTACGCCGACTGTTTTTCTAATTAATGGGTTAACAAAAGGCGATTGGGTGGAAGCATTAATGTTCGCGATTGCCACAGCTGTCGGCTTGACACCAGAAATGTTACCTATGATTGTAACAACCAATTTAGTCAAAGGTTCTCGAGAAATGGCTAAAGAAGGCACGATTATGAAAAATGTCAATGCCATTCAAAATTTTGGCGGGATGGATATACTTTGTACGGATAAAACAGGTACCTTAACACAAGATAAAGTAATTTTAGAATACCACTATAATATTGGGTGCCAAGAAGATCAAAAAGTCTTGGATTTAGCATTTCTAAACAGTTATTTTCAAACAGGTTTGCGTAATTTAATGGATAACGCCGTTATTCAAGCGGCGACACAAGAAAGTGATATACAATCAGATGATTTTTATAAAGTAGATGAAATTCCTTTCGATTTCAATCGACGTCGAATGAGTGTGATTATCAAAGAGTTTAAAACGCGAGAAACACGCTTAATTACCAAAGGTGCGGTTGAAGAAATGCTCTTGGTCTGCACACAGGTACTTTTAGATGGCGAAATTGTGCCCTTAACAGAGACGCTGCGTCAAAAAATTACCAAAGACGTTGAAGCTTTAAATCGAGATGGTTTGCGCGTTCTAGCAATTGCCGATAAAAAAGTCGAAGCGGCTGAATGGGAGTATACAACTAAAGATGAATCAGAGTTGATTTTACAAGGCTATCTTGCCTTCTTGGATCCGCCAAAAGAAACAGCAGCGGCAGCTATTCAAGCCTTGCATCAACATAATGTAGCTGTGAAAGTATTAACGGGGGACAATCAGTATGTGACGCATTCTGTTTGTAAAGAAGTTGGTCTGGCTGGCGAAAAAATTATTACAGGAAATGAACTTCAACAATTAAACCAAGAAGAATTAAGAAAAACCGTTCAAGCGTATAATATTTTCGCCAAAATTACGCCTGACCAAAAAGTTCGTATTGTAAATGCGTTAACTGAAAATGGTCAAACTGTTGGTTTTTTAGGTGATGGAATAAATGATGCTGGAGCAATGCGTGCTGCTGATGTAGGAATCTCTGTTGATACAGCTGTCGATGTGGCGAAAGAATCGGCGGATGTAATTTTATTGAGAAAAGATTTAATGGTTTTGGAAAAAGGAATTTTATCTGGACGGCGCGTGTTTACGAACACGATGAAGTACGTCAAATTAACAGCAAGTTCTAATTTTGGCAATGTTTTTTCCGTGATCCCAGCAAGTATCTTTTTACCATTTTTACCGATTGCTCCGATTCAATCGCTATTATTAAATCTAATTTACGATACTTCGTGTATGTCAGTTCCTTGGGACAAAGTAGATGAAGAATACGTAGAAAAACCAAAAAAATGGGAACCAAAATCAATTGGTAATTTTATGCGTTGGTTTGGCCCAACGAGTTCTATTTTTGATATTGTTACCTATTTATTTATGTATTTCATTGTGTGTCCGGCTATCCTAGGTGGCTCATTCTTTGAATTAAATGGAGCAGATAAATTGCTCTTTATCGGTATTTTCCATGCAGGGTGGTTCATTGAGTCCTTATGGTCCCAAATGCTCGTCTTGCATTTCCTACGAACAGAAAAAATGCCTTTCCTTCAAAGTAGTGCTTCTGGAATTATGACGTTAGTCACTACAGCAGGGATTGCTCTCGGAACTGTTTTACCCTTTACCGCTTTCGGTGCAGAACTAGGATTTGTCGGTTTATCACCAAGCTATTTCTTGTATTTAATCCCGACAATTGTTGCTTATTTAGCACTGGTTGCGTTCATTAAAGTTTTATACGTCAAACGTTACGGTCAATTACTGTAACTGATTTGTACTATTATATATAGAAAAATTTTTTTACTTTTCTTTCAAGGTTGAGGAGGTGTCGGTTTTTATGACAGCTCCTCATTGTTGTTTTAAGTGGCTGCGCGAATTTTTTTATGGATTTATTTGTCATTTACAGTTAGTATGGCTAGTAGAGACTTTCCAAAAAGAACGAGCTTTTTGGTAATAAGGAGATAAAACGAGCTAATGACCAAAACAAACCAACTTTCAACTTCAACGCCGATGTTCGATCGGTCGGCCTATATTCATATTCCATTTTGTGAGCATATTTGTTATTATTGCGATTTTAACAAGGTCTTTTTAGAAGGACAACCAGTTGATGAATATATTCAGAGTTTATTAAAAGAAATTCAACTTACGCAAGCATTGTATCCAGAACAAGAAATGAAAACCATCTATATTGGCGGAGGCACGCCAACTTCATTATCAGCGAAACAGTTAGATGTGCTACTAAAAGGGGTTCGCGAACAGCTAACGTTTGATGACCGAAATGAATTTACGGTGGAAGCAAACCCTGGTGATTTAACCCAAGAAAAATTACAAGTCATGAAAAACTATGGCGTCAATCGTCTTTCGATGGGCGTTCAGACATTTGATGATCGCTTGCTCAAAAAAATCGGTCGCAAACACACCGCCGCAGATGTTTATGAAACAATGAAATTTTTAGAAAAAGAAAATTTTACCAATGTCAGTATTGACTTAATCTATGCTTTACCTGGACAAACATTGGAAAGTTTTCGCGATACTTTGACAAGAGCCTTAGCATTGGACTTGCCACACTATTCGCTTTATTCATTAATTCTTGAAAATAAAACAATGTTCATGAACTGGGTTCGTCAAGGCCGGTTACAGCTGCCTGAAGAAGAAATCGAAGCACAAATGTTTGACGAAACGATTGAAGCAATGGAGAAAAAAGGACGTCACCAATATGAAGTCAGTAATTTTGCTTTAACAGGAAAAGAAAGCCAGCATAATCTAGCTTATTGGAATAATGACCACTACTATGGATTTGGCGCAGGTGCCAGCGGCTATCTTGGGCAAACTCGTTACAAAAATCATGGCCCAATCCAACATTATTTGAAACCCTTGCGAGAAAATCACTTGCCAATTGTGGAGACCGAAGAATTAACTCGTCTAAATCAAATAGAAGAAGAGCTATTTTTAGGCTTACGTAAAAAAGTAGGCATTTCTAAACAAAAATTCCAACAAAAATTTCATGAACCAATTGAAGCAATTTATGGAGAGGTCATTCAACGCTTAATCAAAGAAGAATTATTAATTGAAGAAGCAGATATCTTACGTTTAACGAAAAAAGGACTATTTGTGGGGAATAATGTTTTTGAAGCATTTTTGTTAAGTGAAAAAGAGTAA
Source organism: Enterococcus sp. S183_ASV_20 (assembly GCF_018919685.1). Lineage (NCBI taxonomy): Bacteria > Bacillati > Bacillota > Bacilli > Lactobacillales > Enterococcaceae > Enterococcus > Enterococcus sp. S183_ASV_20. The sequence goes on along the minus strand of NZ_JAHLRI010000003.1, from coordinate 29,297 downwards.
AAAAATAAAAAAATCATCGAAGTGTGACAAAGCATTTCGATGATTTTTTTATTACAAAAGTTGGTATTGATGGTTTTTGAAGGTGGTTTGCAGCGATTAGCACTCTTGCGTTAAGAGTGCTAAAAAGTTGCGTATTTCCCTTGACAAAAAGGTAAGGACTTGTTATATTAGTATATGTAGTTAGCACTTAGATGTTAAGAGTGCTAATGAAGGGTGGTAATAACGATGATTACAGAAAGACAACAAAATATCTTGAGACTTATCATCCAAAATTACACGAACACGGGCTTACCTGTCGGTTCTAAGAAATTGATGGAGGATGGCATTGCCTCTAGTTCTGCCACAATTCGTAATGATATGAAAGCATTAGAGGAATACGGCTTATTAGCTAAGACCCATTCTTCTTCAGGGCGAATCCCCTCAATGGCTGGTTATCGTTACTACGTGGATCATCTTTTACAACCAACACAAGTAGAAGAGAACGAACTTAGAAGAATCCGTCAATCTTTTGGAAAAGAATTTCATGAGATTAATGATATTATTCGACAATCAGCTGAAATTCTATCAGAATTGACAAGTTATACTGCTTTTTCATTAGGACCTGAAGTGAAAGAACGGAAATTAACCGGCTTTCGAATGGTTCCTTTGAATGATCGGCAAGTCCTTGCTATTATAGTGACAGATAAAGGCAATGTTGAAAACCAAGTATTTGCCATTCCTGCCGCTGTTTCTAGCCAAGATCTTGAAAAAATGACACAAATCATCAATGATAAGTTGGTTGGACAACCTTTGTTGACCGTTTATCATCGTTTGCGGACGGAGATTCCGATGATTTTACATCGCTATTTCCAAACGCCAGAAGGAATGATGAACTTATTCGATGAGATGTTAGGACATGCCTTTGAAGAAAAAGTCTTTGTCGGTGGTCGCATGAATTTGTTAGATTTTGGCATCAAACAAGATATTGAACAATTGAAATCTGTCTATTCCTTTATGCAAAATTCTGATGAGCTGACGCATTTATTAAATGGTTCTGCAACAACAGAAAATCCAATTGTTTTTCGTATCGGCTCAGAAATTGGCAACAATCTCTTAGAAGATATGAGCATGATCACTGCTACGTATGAAGTATCAGGACATGGCAAAGGAACAATTGCCCTGCTAGGACCAACCAGTATGCCGTATTCAAAAATATTCGGTTTGGTAGACACGTTTCGACATGAGCTAGCTTCACAACTAGGTGACTATTACCGTTTTTTAGGTAATTAAGCAAACCTTGTTAGGATAAGAAGTAGATGCATAAAGAGAAAGGAAGTTGCTGAAGTGAGTAAAAAAGAAGAGAAGCAAGAAGAATTACAAGAAGAAATGGAAGCTGTTGATGCTGCTGGCGTTTCTGAAGTAGAAGTTGAAGCAACAGAGATTGAAAATCTTAAAGCAGAGCTTTCCGAAATGGAAGACAAGTTCTTGCGGGCAAGAGCCGAAATTGCTAATATGAGCAATCGAAATAAAAACGAACGAGAATTATTAGTTCGTTACCGCTCACAAGATTTAGGTAAAAAGATTTTACCATCTATTGATAATTTAGAACGAGCAATGGCTATTGAAGTATCAGATGAACAAGGCGAAAGCTTGAAAAAAGGTATTTCGATGGTGCTAGAAAGTATTACTGTGGCTTTAAAAGAAGAAGGAATTGAAGAAATCCCAGCAATGGGTGAAACCTTTGATCCAAATTTACATCAAGCCGTTCAAACAGTCCCTGCTTCTGAAGAAACCCCAGCAGATACCATTGTTGAAGTTCTACAAAAAGGGTACAAATTACAAGATCGTGTGTTACGACCATCAATGGTCATTGTTGCACAATAACAAACGTTAATTAAAAATATATTATTATAGAAAACTAATACAGATTGGAGATATTCACTATGAGTAAAATTATTGGTATTGACTTAGGAACAACAAACTCAGCTGTCGCAGTACTAGAAGGCGGCGAAGCGAAAATTATTGCAAATCCAGAAGGTAACCGCACAACTCCTTCGGTCGTTTCATTCAAAAACGGTGAAATTCAAGTGGGCGAAGTAGCAAAACGTCAAGCTGTTACAAATCCTAACACGATTTCATCTATTAAACGTCACATGGGTGAAGCTGGCTACAAAGTTGATATTGAAGGGAAATCATATACACCACAAGAAGTTTCTGCAATGATCTTACAATATTTAAAAGGTTTTGCTGAAGACTATTTAGGTGAAAAAGTTGAAAAAGCAGTTATTACAGTTCCTGCATATTTCAACGATGCGCAACGTCAAGCAACAAAAGATGCTGGTAAAATTGCTGGTTTAGAAGTAGAACGGATCGTTAACGAACCAACAGCAGCAGCTTTAGCTTATGGTTTAGATAAAACAGACAAAGATGAAAAAATTCTTGTCTTTGACCTTGGTGGTGGTACATTCGACGTGTCAATCCTTGAATTAGGCGATGGCGTTTTCGATGTATTATCAACAGCCGGTGATAACAACCTAGGTGGGGATGACTTTGATAATAAGATCATTGACTACATGGTTGCGGAATTTAAAAAAGAAAATGGCATTGACTTAGCTAACGATAAAATGGCGTTACAACGTTTGAAAGATGCTGCTGAAAAAGCGAAAAAAGACTTATCAGGTGTAACAAGCACACAAATCAGCTTGCCATTTATTACTGCTGGCGAAGCAGGACCATTGCACTTAGAAATGAACTTAACTCGTGCAAAATTTGATGAATTAACAAGTGATTTAGTTGAACGTACAAAAGTACCAGTACGTCAAGCCTTGAAAGATGCTGGTTTAAATCCTTCTGAAATCGACGAAGTTATCCTAGTTGGTGGTTCAACACGTATTCCAGCTGTAGTTGAAGCTGTTCGCAAAGAAACAAACAAAGAACCAAACAAATCAGTTAACCCTGACGAAGTAGTAGCAATGGGTGCTGCAATCCAAGGTGGCGTAATCACTGGTGATGTTAAAGACGTTGTCTTATTAGACGTAACACCGTTGTCATTAGGGATTGAAACAATGGGTGGCGTATTTACAAAATTAATTGATCGTAACACTACGATTCCAACAAGTAAATCACAAGTCTTCTCAACTGCTGCTGACAATCAACCAGCTGTTGATATTCACGTTTTACAAGGTGAACGTCCAATGGCCGCTGATAATAAAACATTAGGTCGTTTCCAATTAACAGATATTCCTGCGGCTCCTCGTGGTGTGCCACAAATTGAAGTAAGCTTTGACATTGATAAAAACGGGATTGTAAATGTTCGTGCGAAAGACTTAGGCACTCAAAAAGAACAAACAATCACGATTAAATCTTCTTCAGGTTTATCTGATGATGAAATCGAACGTATGGTAAAAGATGCTGAAGCAAACGCTGAAGCAGATAAACAACGTAAAGAAGAAGTAGACTTACGTAACGATGCAGATGCTTTATTATTCACTGTTGATAAAACATTGAAAGAATTAGAAGGAAAAGTAGACGCTGAAGAAGTGAAAAAAGCAGAAGATGCGCGTGATGAATTAAAAGCAGCCATCGAAGCAAACGATATCGAACAAATGAAAGCAAAACGTGATTCATTGAATGAAATCGTCCAAAACTTAACAGTAAAACTTTACGAACAAGCTGCGCAACAACAAGCACAAGAAAATCCTGAAGCTGCCCAAGGTGGCGCTGATGATGTTGTTGATGCTGATTTTGAAGAAGTAAATGGTGATGACAAATAATCAATAACAATTGATTTTAGGGACTGGATCATTAGTACAATGACTAATGTCCCAGTCCCTTGTCTTTTGTGAGAAAATCAACCACAATCAAGTTAGCAAGAAACTATTTAGGTTTTGAAAGAACTGTGGTATGATTACAACGATGTTAAACAAGCTGAAAATACCTATTCACAGCTAGTAACACTGATTCAAGGTGTGACAGATAATCCAACCAGAGAGACCGAAAGCAATCGATGAATTTGGCTGGTTCTAAACACATTGTAAAGTTTGAAGAAAGTTGGAGGGGAGTCAATGGCGACGAAACGAGATTATTATGAAGTGCTAGGATTAGCAAAAGGTGCTTCAGATGATGAAATTAAAAAAGCATACCGCAAACTTTCCAAAAAGTACCATCCAGATATTAACAAAGAAGCCGATGCGGAAGAAAAATTTAAAGAAGTTTCTGAAGCGTATGAAGTATTAAGTGATCCACAGAAAAAAGCGGCCTATGACCAATATGGCCATGCAGGAACTGATCCTAATTACGGTGGCGGCGCTGGTGGCTTTGGCGGTTTCGGTGGCGGCGGATTTAGCAGTAGTGGTTTTGGTGGATTCGAAGATATTTTCGATTCATTCTTTGGCGGCGGCGGTGGCCGTTCTGTTGATCCAAATGCACCAAGACAAGGCGCCGATTTACAATATACAATTCAATTGAAATTTGAAGAAGCTATTTTCGGTGTCGAAAAAGAGATTAAGTACAATCGAGAAGATACTTGTGCAACCTGTGGCGGTAATGGCGCCAAACCAGGCACACACCCAGAAACTTGTCATAAATGTCATGGCTCTGGAACAATCAATGTTGAACGTCAAACGCCATTAGGTCGTATGATGAGTCGTCAAACTTGTGATGTGTGTCATGGCACAGGGAAAGAAATCAAAGAACCATGTCCAACTTGTCATGGCACAGGTCATGAGAAAAAAGCACATACTGTCAAAGTAAATGTGCCTGCTGGAGTAGAAGACGGCCAACAAATGCGCTTAGCTAACCAAGGAGAAGCGGGTACCAATGGTGGACCATATGGTGATTTATATGTAGTCTTTCGTGTTGAAGATAGTGATATTTTCGATCGAGATGGCGCAGAAATCTACTATGATTTACCAGTAAGTTTTGTCCAAGCGGCTCTAGGGGACGAAGTAACTGTACCAACTGTTCATGGTGACGTGAAATTAAAAATTCCGGCTGGAACACAAACTGGCACAAACTTCCGCTTAAGAGGCAAAGGTGCGCCACGTTTACGTGGTGGGGGCAATGGTGATCAACACGTGAAAGTGAAATTAATAACACCAAAAAATCTTAATGAAGAACAAAAGGATGCCCTACGAGCTTTTGCAAAAGCTGGCGGACAAAATGTAACTGAACAACAAGAAGAAGGCTTCTTTGATAAAATGAAAGATGCGTTTGGCGGTAAGAAGAAAAAATAAAACAAACGAGTCAGAGACAAAAGCAGTTAGCTCCAAGTGTTCATCACTCTCGAAGGCTAAATTGCAACGAGTAATTGTAGGTGCTGCTTTTGTTCAACTGATTATTTTAAGATTTAGAGAGTGGGACATAAGTCGTTTTGACTTATGTCCTATTTTCTTTTTTTATTTCCAAACATTTTACGAGAATATTTTAAAATTTAGCGTATACTTAATATAAGCAAGTTAGGAGGGCTTATTTATGAAACCATATGTTTATGTAATCAGTGATATTCATGGACAAGCAGATTTGTTTGATGCCTTACTCACAGACTATGACCCAGTCGAGCATCAGCTAGTTTTAATTGGTGATTTAAACGACCGTGGTCCGCATTCTAAAGCCTGTTTTCTCAAAGGAAAAGAACTTGTCGAGCAACACGACGCTGTTTATTTACGAGGCAATCATGAAGAATATTTTTTGCAGTTTCTTCAAAATCCAGAGGACTGGTTTGCAGGATATGTTCGCAATGGTGGCAAGGAAACAATTGAAAGTCTCTTGCATCCAGGAGCTACTGCAGAATACTCACCAACAGAAATGGCCTTAATGATCCGTAGTCGCTATCCAGAGTTAATTGATTTTTTAACAAAACGACCGCTTTATTTTGAATGGCAGCATTACTTATTTGTGCATGCTGGGGTTGATTTAACGATGGAAGATTGGCGGCAAACAGCACCTAAGGATTTTTTGTGGATTCGCGAACCCTTTCATCAAGGGAAAAATAATACAGGCAAGACCATTGTTTTTGGTCATACCATTACTCCGATGTTACATGGTGATATGCAGACCACGGACCTTTGGCAAAGTGATGGAAAAATTGGGATAGATGGTGGTGCTATTTTTGGTGGCTCTGTGCATGGTGTGATTTTTAATGAAAAAGGCATTGTCCAAGATATCGAATATCAAAAACGCACCCCTGCATGGCAACCAGAATTTTGATTCCTTAATCGCACGAATCAGTTACCTCACTTCTATATTTAGAAGCAAAAATATGCTAAAATAGATAAGTATGCATAAGAAAAGAGGTATCTAGTTAATGGCAGAAGCTTATAACGAAGAAGTAGTAGCGCTACTTCAAAAAGAATTGACAACGTATCGTTCAAAACAAATAACAACGGTTTTAACTTTATTAAATGAAGGAAATACAGTTCCTTTTATTGCCCGTTACCGGAAAGAAATGACTGGAAGTTTAGATGAAGTCCAAATCCGTGAAATAGAAGAACGTTATCATTATTTACAAAACTTGAAAAAGCGGAAAGAAGAAGTTCTCCGTTTAATTGAAGAGCAAGGAAAACTAACAAAAGAACTCAAAACAGATATTCAAAAAGCAGTAAAAATGCAACAAGTGGAAGATTTATATCGACCATATAAACAAAAACGTCGGACTAAAGCGACTATCGCGAAAGAAAAAGGGTTGGAACCATTAGCAGATTGGTTGCTCTCTTTACCTGAAAACGCGGATATCTTAGCTAAAGCGGCTACTTTTATTAATGAAGAAAAAGAAGTTGCAACCGCCGAGATAGCCTTGCAAGGTGCTCATGAAATTTTAGCAGAACGTATTAGCGATGAACCAAAATACCGAACATGGTTACGTGATTATATGGTTAAGCATGCGCAATACGTTAGCGTAGTTAAGGATGAAGAAAAAGACGAAAAGCGGACCTATGAAATGTATTACGATTTTGCAGAACCAGTTAGCAAAATGGTGCCGCACCGTGTCTTAGCAACGAATCGTGGTGAAAAAGAAGACATTTTAAAGGTTTCCCTTGTCGCTGATGAAATAAAAATTAATGATTATTTCCAACGTCAACTAATCGGCAAGCAAGCAACAAGTTTAGCTGCTCCATACATTGAGGCTGCTTATTTAGATAGCTATAAACGATTCATTGGACCAGCGATTGAACGGGAGATTCGCAATGAATTAACAGAAAAAGCTGATGAACAAGCGATTGCAATTTTCGGTGAAAATTTACGTAATTTATTATTACAGTCACCACTTAAAGGAAAAGTTGTTCTAGGATTTGACCCGGCTTATCGGACAGGCTGTAAATTAGCAGTTGTCGATGAAACTGGTAAAGTTTTAGCAATTCAAGTGATTTATCCACATAAACCAGCGACTGCTGCGAAACGTGAAGCCGCTGGTCCAGCCTTTAAAAAGATCATTGAAGACTATCAAGTGGACATGGTAGCTATTGGAAACGGAACGGCAAGTCGTGAATCTGAATTGTTTGTGGCAGAGCAATTAAAAGCGGTGAAACGGGACGTCTTTTACGTGATTGTTAATGAAGCAGGGGCTTCCGTTTACTCTGCGAGTGAAGTGGCTCGTAAAGAGTTTCCTGATTTACAAGTCGAAGAACGAAGTGCGGTCAGCATTGCACGTCGTTTGCAAGATCCGTTGGCAGAATTAGTAAAAATTGATCCCAAAGCAGTCGGGGTTGGTCAATATCAGCATGACGTATCGCAAAAACGTCTTGCCGAGCAATTGGATTTTGTTGTGGAAACTGCGGTAAACCAAGTTGGTGTTGATGTGAATACAGCGAGTGCTCAACTTTTACAACATATTTCTGGCTTAAATAAAACAACGGCGCAAAACTTAGTCACTTATCGTGATGAAAATGGTGTCTTCACAGCACGAAATCAAGTCAAAAAAGTACCTCGTTTAGGACCAAAAGCATTTGAACAAGCAATTGGCTTTTTACGAATTCCTAATGGCAAAAATGTGTTAGATAACACTGGCATTCACCCAGAAAGTTATCCAGTAGCACAAGCAATTTTAGAAAAAGCAGAGATTGCTTCTAAAGAATTAGGGACAGCAGAAGCTATCGAAAAATTGAAACAGTTACCAGTGAATCAATTAGCTACTGAGTTAGAAGTTGGTTCAGAAACACTCACAGATATTATTGCTAGTTTAATCCAACCAGGTCGTGATATGCGCGATGAGATGTCCGCGCCACTTTTACGTAAAGACGTGTTGACGATGGAAGATTTGAAACCAGGAATGGAAATGCAAGGGACTGTTCGAAACGTAATTGACTTTGGCGCGTTTGTCGATATTGGTGTGAAGCAAGATGGCTTAGTCCACATTTCTAAGTTAAGTCCTAAATTTGTTAAGCACCCAACGGATGTTGTTGCGGTGGGTGATGTAGTCACAGTTTGGGTAGAAGATGTTGACTTGAAAAAGGGGCGTATTAGTTTAACCATGTTGCCTCGTGCTGATAGAAAAGAGTAACAATGAAAGAGTCTCAACCAGTCTTGATGACAGATCAAGCGCTTCAAACGCTAGTGGAAAAAATTTCAATCGTATTTTTTCAGAAACCTTTTCTGCATCAAGCTACATTTAATCGGCGGTTAAAAACTACGGGCGGTCGCTATCATTTAGCTTCGCATCACCTGGATTTTAATCCAACTGTCTTTTTAAAGTATGGACAAGAGGAACTGGAAAAAGTCATTAAGCATGAGTTATGTCACTATCATTTACATTTAGCTGGCAAAGGCTATCAGCATAAAGATAAGGACTTTAAAGAGTTATTGGCTAAGATTGGCGGTGCCCGTTATGCACCGCCTCTAGTAGAACGGAAAAAAGCAGTTTTCCATCAGTACCAATGTCAGTCTTGTGGAGAAGTCATCCTCAGAAAACGACGAATTGATACGACACGATATGTCTGCGGAAAATGTCATGGGCGTTTGTCCTGGCAAGCGAAAAAAGAACAAATCTAACGATTCTGGTCTTTGTTATCTTGACAAAGACCAGTAATTATTTTAGGATAAATAAGTGCTCTTAAAATGCAGATGTGTTGGAATTGGCAGACAAGCATGATTGAGGGTCATGTGGACAGATGTCCGTGTGGGTTCGAGTCCCATCATCTGCATCAACTAGTATAACAAGAGGTCGGGACAGAAGTGTTTAACTCCGAGAAATAAGAAGGAGTTGCTTCTGTTCCCGCCGTTTATCAGTTTTGAGCGTGGAGCAAAAATCCAAAGTGATTTTTGTCCCACGCTCTTGTTTATTACGGAAAAACCATCAATTTTTTATTAAATTCTGATATTTATTATTGCTTTTTCATTATAGTTGGCGTAACTTTAGAGTATAAATTTGTGAAGCGAGGGAGTCCGTGTGAGAAATTTTAAAAAATCCGATAAATTAAATAACGTAAGTTACGATGTCCGTGGTCCTGTTTTAGAAGAAGCAGAACGCATGCAAGAAGAGGGCATACGTATTTTGAAATTAAATACAGGGAATCCAGCGCCATTTGGTTTTGATGCCCCAAATGAAATTGTGCGCGACATGATTGTAAATGTTCGCGATTCAGAAGGTTATTCCGATTCAAAAGGTATTTTTTCTGCAAGAAAAGCGATTGAACAATATTGCCAATTAAAAAAATTTCCTAATGTAACGATTAATGATATTTACACTGGTAATGGCGTGAGTGAACTAATTACCATGTGTATGCAAGGCTTGTTAAATAACGGCGATGAAGTACTTGTGCCAATGCCAGACTATCCTTTATGGACTGCTTCTGTTTCTTTGGCGGGCGGTACACCCGTTCATTATATTTGTGATGAGCAAGCAGAATGGTATCCAGACATTGATGATATAAAATCAAAAATAACTTCGAATACAAAAGCAATCGTTATTATCAATCCCAATAATCCGACTGGTGCTTTATATCCGAAAGAGTTATTACTAGAAATTGTCGAAGTGGCACGTCAAAATGATTTAATTATTTACTCCGATGAAATTTATGATCGCTTGGTCATGGACGGTTTGGTTCATGTACCGATTGCTACATTAGCTCCTGATTTATTTGTCGTAACATTGAATGGTTTGTCAAAATCACATCGAGTGGCAGGCTTCCGATGCGGTTGGATGGTGTTAAGTGGAGATAAATCACGAGTAAAAGGGTATATCGAAGGGCTAAATATGCTTGCTTCCATGCGGTTATGTTCGAATGTGTTGTCACAACAAATCATTCAGACCGCATTAGGCGGCTATCAAAGTGTCGATGATTTACTTTTACCAGGTGGCAGAATTTACGAACAACGAGAATTTATTTACAATGCGATAAATGATATTCCTGGTTTATCAGCCGTGAAGCCTAAAGCAGCTTTCTATATTTTCCCGAAAATTGATACGGCCAAATTTGACATTTATGATGATGAAAAATTTGTTTTAGATTTCTTACACAAACATCATATTTTATTAGTCCATGGTGGTGGGTTCAACTGGCAACAACCCGATCACTTCCGTATTGTTTATTTACCGAAGATGGAAGACTTAAAAACTACAGCAGATAAAATGCGTGAATTTTTAAGTACCTACAAACAAAAATAAAAGAACTACCAAAAAATAGCCTCTAACGAAGCTATTTTTTGGTAGTTCTTGTTTTATCAACAATACTATTCTGCGGTTTCACATGCTTTTTTACTAATAATCATTCGGTTGGTATATTTTTCTTCCATATCAGGACTAGGATTTGCTACTACGATGAGATAAGAATTTTCATACTCCTTCTCCACAAAGCCTGAATAATTTGTTTTTTCCCAAATGAAGTGAACCTTTTTCTCTTCGGCCATACAATAACACTCCTTTTTAATAAAAATGAACCTATTTATTTTCTAAGAAAACCTTAGATAATGTTCTTGCAGTATATTATGCAATAAAGTACAATAAAAGCATAATGCGAATTCGCATATTTTGACAAAATCCCCATTTTGCAAGGAAAATGGCCGATATAAATAGGAGCTATTGTGATGAATTCTTTAGGTGCAGTTATTAAAGAAATTAGAAAAAATAGAAAATTGACACAGAAAATGTTATCAGAAGACATCTGTTCGCAAAGTGTTTTAAGCCGCATTGAAAACAATGAAGAGTTGCCAAACGTTCTCGTAATGCAACAACTTTGTGATCGTTTAGGTGTGACTGTTGACCAGATTATGCGTTATAAATCTGGTGATGTGCACGTTGTTACGTATTCATTTGAAAAAATGGCTGAATATTTTCGCCATAAAAAATATCAATTATTATTAAATTATTTAAAGGAAAATCGTATTGAAGAACAATTGTATTTAGATACGGACTGGCAAAAATATTATTATTATTTAGGTAGTTGTGAATTGTTTGTTCTAAATGATTACGAAAAAGCTATTGCTAGTTTGCGTAAAGGATTATCTTTCACCTATAAAGCCGATAAATTAAATGTTTCTGATTTAGAGATTCAATTAATTAGTTGTCTAGGTGCTACTTATGGTTACATGGGCAATCGAGTAGAGGCAGAACGATTTTTAAGTTTGAGTATTCATTATTTTAATCAATTGCCAAATGAACGCAGTAATGCAGAGTTAACGAAAATATTTTTTAATTATGCTGATTTCTTATTCAAAAATTATACAGAAAAAGATGCCGAAATTTATGTGGATCAAGGAATTACTTGGGCCCGCAAAAAAAATAGTTATTATTATTTAAGTGAATTATTAAATCTAAAATATTTAGTTTTAATGAGAAAGAATAAACACGAAGAAGCAGAACGTTATTTAAACTTAGCACAACAAATGAAAAATGTGGAAAGTGGCAATCTTTAAAAAATCCTCAGAATTGCTTAAAAGGTCTACACCATTTCTTGACTTTTGTACTGATTAAGAGTACTTTTGAAGTAAGTAAAATAAAGAAAGAAGGATGAAGATGAAAACATTTATCTTTGCAGACAAGTTCTTTTTAAAAAGCGATGTTAAAGGACCTGGTTATTTAGAAATCACGGATGGTATCTTTGGTAATTATACAAAAGATGAACCGCAAGGGGACGTAAAAATTATTCGTGAGGAAGGCAAATGGATTGCCCCAGGTTTAGTGGATACTCATATTCATGGTTACATGAATCATGACGTAATGGATAACGATGCAGAAGGCATTAAAGTGATGTCTGAAGGCTTGTTATCTTGTGGTGTAACTTCATTTTTACCAACAACGTTAACTTCAAGTAAAGAACGTTTAACAGACGTTGCACGTACGATTGGTCAAGTCTACCAAGAAGTACCTGGTGCAAAAATTCAAGGGATTTACTTTGAAGGACCTTTCTTTACTGAAGAACATAAAGGCGCACAAAATCCAAGTTATTTTGGAGATCCAGACCTTGATACATTCCACGAATGGCAAGAAGCTTCAGGCGGAATTATTAAGAAAATTGCGTTGGCACCAGAACGTAATGGGGTGAAAGAATTTGTTGAAACCGTTACAGATGAAGGTGTCGTTGTTGCTTTAGGCCATAGTAATGCGACCTTAGAAGAAGCTGATGTGGCAGTTGAAGCAGGCGCTAGCGTTTTTGTTCATGCATATAATGGGATGCGTGGCTTAAATCACCGTGAACCAGGGATGGTTGGTGCATTGTTAACGTTACAACACGTTTTCTCTGAATTAATTTGTGATGGACACCATGTACATCCGCAAGCGGCTGAAGTATTGATGGAAAAAGCGGGCCATGATCACGTTGCGTTAATTACAGACTGCATGATGGCTGGCGGTATGCCAGATGGCAACTACAATTTAGGTGAATTTCCTGTTGTGGTAGCAGAAGGAACGGCTCGTTTGGATACTGGGAACTTAGCAGGTAGTATTTTAAAACTAAAAGAAGCAATTAAAAATGTAGTTGATTGGGGTATTGCAACACCTGCACAAGCAATTATGATGGCTTCATTAGTTCCTGCGATCAGCTGTAAAATTGATGATCAATGCGGCATGATTGCAAATGGTCGTGATGCTGACTTTATCGTATTAGAACCAACCATGGAATTAGCAGCTACTTATTTAGATGGTGTTGAACGTTATCGAGCATAAGACACAAGAAAAAGCTTGCGGAAATTTATCCGCAAGCTTTTTTTATAATTCTTTTGGTAAAATCGCAGAAGTGATTTCTTTGTTCTCGTAGGCAATAAAAAAATCGATTAATTGCTTGTCAAATTGCTCAATATCCTCTTTGTAAAGGGAGCTAGGAATCACAAAGGTTTGCTCTAGGGTGCCTGCTAGATAATCGCCATCTAAACTTTGGGCGACAACTAAAAATTCTTGTTCGCGCCAATGTTCCACATCTGTTTCAGAAATGGTTTCCGGAGAGGCTAAAAATTTACAATTTTCGACAAACTGTTCATCAATTTCTTCACTGAAAGTTAATTCAGCATCCTCTTCTTGAGGTTGAGAGAGGATTGCTTGCAAAAATGTTTGTGGTTTTGCATCGGGTAATGTTTCTTTTAGCTGTTCAAAATCCAATGAAAGTTCCTCCTTATTGTTTGTTTAAAATAGTTACTGAAAAATCAATGGGTGAATTTGTTTTAAGGCTTTTGGCTTCTAAGATGATTTTTTCAGCCAACAAATCGTTTCCGTTATATACAGGTGTCACGCGATAGCGAACGGTTTCGCCGCGATCAAGAGCTGCCCGAATCTGATTTTCATATTTCGTCATATAAGGAGTGTTGACAGGATTCTGATACAAGGTGGTTAAGTTACGTGGATCATCACCACTGCCTCCCATTTGACGGCCGATTAGGTGGCCACGCGAATGATTAGCTTTTCCTGAAATGAAACCAGCTGGTCGAATATCTTTATTAGCGGAAGTTCCTGTATTGACCATTGCGGGTTTTAATAGCGCATCAGCGCCTGTCGCTCGTTTTAGACGATCTAGAGAATGATAAGTAATCCAGCCGTTTGAGTTATCCTTTAATTCCTCTGCTGAAAATGTGGCTTTACCATTTTCAATTGGTCCGGGATTATCTCCTTTTGGTGCTGGTGTGCTTGAAGGGGTGGTTGTTTGTGGTTGAACATTAAATAAATCTTGTAAAGCATCAGGAACTTTAACGCCAACCGCGCCTAAAATTAAAATGGTTAATGCGCCAATCAGCATGATGGTTGAATTAAATGGTGGTTTCTTCTTTCTGTTTGCCATAACGTGCTCCTCTAATTTTATACTTGCAATAGTCCAAATTTAAGTGGACCATCTTTTCTATTATACGTAAATTTGCTAAAAAATCAAAAAAGGCTTTTCTTTGAAAGACTTGTTTTCTCAGATATGTTACTATTTTAATGTAGAAGGGAAGGGATAGTGGATGGCCTATATTGAAGTCAAAAATGAATACAAGCGTTACCAAATGGGAGAGACAACTATTACTGCGAATGACGGCATTTCTTTTGAAGTGGAAAAAGGAGAAGTAGCGGTTATTTTAGGCCCCAGCGGTGCTGGAAAATCAACTGTTTTAAATATTCTTGGTGGAATGGACAGCTGTGATGAAGGGGAAATTATTATTGATGGTACAGATATCGCTCAGTTTTCAGAGAAACAATTAACCACTTATCGACGCAATGATGTCGGGTTTGTTTTCCAATTTTACAATTTAGTCCCAAATTTAACGGCAAAAGAAAATGTCGAATTGGCTTCGCAAATCGTTGCGGATGCGTTGGATTCGACCACTGTTTTACAATCGGTGGGTTTAGGGGAACGTTTAGATAATTTTCCAGCGCAACTTTCTGGTGGTGAACAACAACGAGTGACCATCGCCCGTGCGATTGCTAAAAAGCCCAAGTTACTTTTATGTGATGAACCGACAGGAGCACTGGATTATGAAACAGGGAAACAAATTTTAACCATTTTGCAAAACACTGCTCGTGAAACAGGAACGACCGTCTTAATTATTACCCACAATTCAGCCATTGCAGAAATGGCCGATCGGGTAATTCGAATTAATGATGCGAAAGTTCGCGAAATGACTGTGAATGATCAGCCTAAATTGGTTGCTGAAATTGAATGGTAGGTGCCTAAAATGAAGAAAACAGCGCTAATTAAAACAAGCTTACGTGAAATTAGACAATCTACTACACGGTTTTTATCGATTATGGGGATTATTTTCCTTGGTGTAATGGTTTTTGTTGGTTTGAAAGCTACTGGACCAGATATGATTAAAACCGCGAATAATTATTACCAGAAAGAGCAGCTTCCAGATGCGCGAATAATTTCTACAATGGGACTGGAAAAGAAAGATTTAACAACACTACAGTCTTTAAAAGATGTCGAAACAGTTGTGCCGCGGTATACAATAGATGCCACGATTGGGCCGCAAAATAATGCAGTAAAATTGTTTGGCTATCGAAAAAATCAAGCAGGATCGGTTAACTATCAAGTAGTTGACGGTCGGTTACCTAAACAAACAAATGAAATTGCATTAGATACATTAGCGAAAACTAGATATGACTATAAAATGGGTGATAAAATCACTTTAAACGATGCAGCGATTAAAGAAAAAGGACTGACGCAAACCCATTTTACTGTTGTCGGATTTATCAATTCACCAGAATATATTGATAATACATCCAGGGGAACCACAACGGTCGGTTCTGGAACGTTAAACTTTTTTGGCGTGGTCTCGGAAAAAGCCTTTGACAGTCAACGGTATCCAGAATTGCTAATCTCATTTCGTTCATTAAAACATCAAAATACGTATTCCTCTGATTATGAAAAGAAAAGAGAGCAGGCCTTAAATCAAGTAAAAGAGGCACTGAAAAATCGGCCAGAAGAACAGGTTGCCGCCCTGCGTGATTCGGCTCAGCCGGACATTAACCAAGGTCGCCAATCGCTGGAAACGGGAAAACAAGCGCTTGCGCAGTTGGAGCAACAACCAGGAATTCCAGCTGAGATGCTTGAAAAGCAAAAAGACGAATTGGCTAAACAGGAACAACTGTTGGCTGAAAAACAAACAGAGCTAGCCAATTTGAAAGCCCCGACGTATTATTATTTTACCAGGGAAGACAATCCAGGATTTTCTGAATATCAAGATAATGCTGATCGGATTTCTTCTTTAGCCACGCTGTTCCCGTTGTTCTTTTTCCTAATTGCGGCATTAGTCAGCTTAACTACCATGACACGTATGGTGGAAGAAAAAAGAATGGAAATTGGTAGTTTGAAAGCTTTAGGTTATCGTAATCGTGAAATTGCTTCGATTTTTATTACCTATGCAACGGTTGCTAGCCTAACAGGTGCATTATTAGGATTGGCAGTTGGCTATTATCTATTCCCTAAAATAATTTTTGATGCCTACGGTCAAATGTACAATATTCCTGATTTAGTTACACCGTGGTACTTAAATTACAGTTTATGGGGCATCATTGTAGCCTTAGCTTGTACTGTGGGAGCGGCCTTAGTGACATTAAGAATCGATTTATTAAGTACCCCAGCTACCTTGCTAAGACCCAAAGCGCCGAAAGCAGGCCAACGGATTTTATTAGAACGAATCCGCCCTTTATGGCAACGCATGAGCTTTATTCAAAAAGTGACCGCTAGAAATCTGTTCCGCTATAAACGACGGATGCTGATGACCGTTATCGGAATAGCTGGTTGTATGGGGCTGTTAATTGTTGGTTTTGGTTTACGCGATTCAATTGTGGATGTCGCTACAATTCAATTTAATAAAATCTGGCATTACCAAGCAGTCGTGACTTTTAAAGAGCAAACAACACCTGAAGAGACAAAAGAGTATCAAGAAACGTTGCGCAAACTGGATGGTTTGAATAAAACAATTCCGTTATATTCAGAAATCTTTAAAACGAAGGGCAAAGGCGCACCAACTCAAAATATTACTCTTTATGTGCCACAAGATCCTTCGAAAATGGCTGAGTTTCAATTATTTAATGATCGAGTCACTGGAGAAAAATATTCCCTCAACGATGACGGTGTAATCATTAATGAAAAATTAGCTAAATTATTTGGCTATAAAGTAGGAGATCAATTAAATTTAGAAAATAGTGATAATCAAACCTATCACGTGAAAATTGCCGCGATTGCAGAGAACTACACGGGTCATTTTGTCTATATGACGCCGAAACTCTACCAGACGATGACGAAACAGAAGCCGGAGTATAATACAGAATTCCTACTTTTTGACAAAAAGTTATCCTCAAAACAAGAAACCTCAATCGGAGAGGCGTTGACAAAACAGCCGAAAGTGTTGAACATTACGTTTTTAACTGCGATGAAAGGTTCGTTTGATGATATGCTGAAAAGCCTTGATATTGTCATTTGGGTACTAATTGCTGTTTCTGGTTCTTTAGCGTTAATTGTGTTATATAATTTAACCAACATTAATGTTTCTGAACGGATTCGAGAACTTTCCACGATTAAGGTTTTAGGATTTTACGATCGTGAAGTCACTACCTATGTTTACCGTGAAAACATTATTTTAACGTTCATTGGTATTATTGTTGGCTGCTTCTTTGGGAAAATTTTGCATCAGTATATTTTAGCAACCGTTGAAGTTGATTTAATTATGTTTTCGCCAATTATTCATTGGCCAAGTTATCTATATTCCGCAGTCATCACCATGTGTTTCACGTTGTTTGTGATGGTCATTATGCATCGGAAATTGAAGAAAATCAATATGATTGAAGCGTTAAAATCAAATGAATAGCACATTTTAAAAAACGAGGAGTCCGTAGAAGTTCAATAATTCTAGGGCTGCTCGTTTATTGTTGCTTCTTTTATTAAGAAAAAATAGGTCTTAAGATGTATCTTTTGAGATTTATTTGGAAATTGCTACTCTTTTTATTTAAAAATTGGTACACTATTACTAGGTTATAGCACAGAAAGGAGTGTGGGAAAAGTGTTAGAAGGTCTACCATTGGAAACGGTTTATTTTTATGCATTAGTGGGGAGCGCGGTCCTCGCTTTTTTACTAATTATTTTTGGGGATGTTTTTAATTTTGATGGACCGGTGGACCCAATGCTGATTATTCCATGGATTGCTTTTACCTCGCTGTTTGGGTACCTTGGGGAAGAATTAACAGCGGTGAATAGTTGGCTTATTTTAATTGTCAGTGGTATTCTTTCAACCATTATTGTTTTCTTCTTAAATTTTTATGTGTTGGTCCCTTTGAAAAATTCGGAGGCCACAATTTCTATTTCGGAAAAAGACATGGAGGGTCGTGTTGCTACTGTGATTACCCCAATTCCTGTCCAGGGAATGGGCGAGATTCAATTGAAGAGTGTCACAGGTTCGTTAAGTCGACCAGCAGCATTTTATGTGCCACAAGAAGTGGCTGCGCCAAGAGGTAGTGAGGTATTGATTATTGAATTGAAAGAACGGGTTTGTTATGTCATTCCTTACGAAGGCAGTCTAAAAATATAGAGTAGGAGAGAAGAAAATGGGGATTTTGTTACCGATTATTATTGCAGTTTTAGTATTATTAATGTTATTAATTGTGTTTGTTTCTAAATATCAGACAGCCAAACCTGATGAAGCGTTAATTATCAGCGGGAGCTATCTAGGCTCTAAAAATGTTCATGTAGACGAAGGTGGCAACAAAATTAAAATCGTTCGTGGCGGTGGTGCGTTTGTCTTACCAGTGTTCCAACGTTCAAATCGAATTAGTTTGCTTTCAAGTAAATTAGATGTTTCTACACCAGAAGTGTACACAGAACAAGGGGTTCCTGTGATGTGTGATGGGACATCAATCATTAAAATTGGTTCGTCAGTTGAAGAAATTGCGACAGCAGCGGAACAATTTTTAGGAAAAACAACGGAAGAATTAGAAAATGAAGCACGTGAAGTATTAGAAGGACATTTACGTTCGATTTTAGGTTCAATGACAGTGGAAGAAATTTACCAAAACCGTGATAAATTTAGCCAAAGTGTACAAGAAGTTGCCAGTGTTGACTTAGCTAAAATGGGCTTAGTTATTGTGTCGTTCACAATTAAAGAAGTTCGTGATAAAAATGGATACTTGGATTCATTAGGGAAACCAAGAATCGCTCAAGTTAAACGTGATGCAGATATTGCTGAAGCAGAAGCCTTGAAAGAAACTCGCATCAAAAAAGCGGAAGCAGAAAAAGAATCACAACAAGCGGAATTGCAACGTCAAACAGAAATTGCAGAAGCTTCAAAAGAAAAAGAATTGAAATTAGCGTTATACAAACAAGAACAAGACATTGCCAAAGCCAAAGCAGACCAAGCCTATAACTTGGAAAGCGCGCGTGCACAACAACACGTGGTGGAACAAGAAATGGAAGTCAAAGTCGTTGAACGTCAAAAACAAATTGAGTTAGAAGAAAAAGAAATTACGCGTCGTGAAAAACAATACGACTCAGAAGTGAAGAAAAAAGCCGATGCAGATCGTTACGCACGCGAACAAGAAGCTCTTGCTCAAAAAGCACGCGAAGTAGCAGAAGCCGAAGCAGAACGCTTCAAAGTTGAAGCATTAGCCGAAGCGGAAGCCAATAAAACGCGTTTAACAGGTCAAGCGCAAGCCGAAGCTATTTTAGCTCGTGGTGCAGCGGAAGCCGAAGCCAAACAAAAGATTGCTGATGCCTTCAAAGAATATGGTGAAGCAGCTGTGTTAAGTATGGTGATGGAAATGTTGCCACAATTAATGAAAGAAGCAGCACAACCATTGGGCAACATCGACAAGATTTCAGTGGTAGATACAGGCGCAGGTGGCGAAAATTCTGGCGCCAACCGTATTACAAATTATGCAACAAACTTGTTGGCTGGTACACAAGAAACACTAAAAGAAACAACGGGCCTCGACGTGAAAGAGCTAATTGAAAACTTTTCTAAAAAAGGTACCTCAAATAGCGTGAACTATCATGCAACAGAAGGTTCAGAAAAAGAATAGAAATCAGCCTTTAAGGAGTAGCGAATCGCATTTCGTTACTCCTTAATGCTGCATTGAAACGATAAACGAACAATCTGACAGAGAAATAGCGAGTGCTTGTTTTGTTTCAAAGATTCTGATAACATAGAGTTCTTGGAGGGATAGAGATGTCAAAAAAGAATAAAGATATTGAAGTACGTGTTGAAGAAGAAAAAGCCCAATACAATGGAGCAAATGTTTTAATGAACAAATTATTTATTGGTAAAAAAGAAATCGGTCGTGTCATTCCGCAAAATGATAAAAAATTCATCATTGAAATTGATGGCAAGCAAGAAGGTACAGCAAAAAATCTGGACGAAGCCTTTGAAATAATTATTCGTCAATGGAATTTAAGTGAATAAAAAATAAATAACAATTTTTTTAAAAAAAGGGTTGCTTTTTTCTGGAAAAGATTGTATTATAACTAAGTCAGGTCGTTACAGCGACAATGACTTTTTGGAGGAATAGCGAAGTGGCTAAACGCGACGGACTGTAAATCCGTTCCTTAGGGTTCAGTGGTTCGAATCCACTTTCCTCCATTTTCTTTTTGGGGTATAGCCAAGCGGTAAGGCAACGGACTTTGACTCCGTCATGCGTTGGTTCGAATCCAGCTACCCCAGTTTTCAGAACATTTCTGGTAGAGAGATGTTCTTTTTTTGTATAATTATATAACAAAAATGAGGTAAGATTTTCCTCATGTACAGGCTAGAAAAGTTTTCATTTATATAAGAATATGCTAAAGTATTAAGAAAGAATAGTCTGGAGTTGATAAGAATGAACTTTAAAGAAAAAATTACAGAAATGGTTGAAAATGTTTACGATTTAGCACGCGATGGTAAGTATGATGTCAAAGTTGACTTAATTCCTCGTAAAAAAGGCAACATCAAAAGTGGTGTTAAAGTCACTTCTTCAAGAAATACAGCCCACAATATCAAATGGCGTTCAAAAAACTAACTCGTCTTTAACAGAAACACCGGTGCAGACAACATTATTGTCTACTCCGGTGTTTTTATTTTTCTAATTCGATGCCTAAGACAGTTAAATGCCCATTACCAACTAATTTGATAACTAATTGGGCTAAGTGGTTGGGTGTCATATCCGTCTCGCTAGTAATCCACCAATGAAGGGTACCGATGAAGATAGAGGTCATGTATTCAATAACAAAATCTATCGGTACATCAATATCATTTTCGGTGATACGCAACTGCGAAAAAATCGTCGCATATTTTTCTTCGATAATTTCAGCTAAGCGTTTTCGAAAGTGTTCGTTGAAATTATTGTCCATGATAGTTAAGAAGAAAGATTTGTTCTCTTGAATATTAATATAGAGTTGCGTCAGAAGTTCTTCAATGTGCTTCACGCGGACACGGTTGCCATTAACCAGTTGTTGCGAATCAAGAATAGCGGTAAAAGCACTAAGCGTAAAGGTGAAGATTGCATCATATAAATGCTGTTTGTCTTTAAAGTGAGCATAAAAAGTCGCACGATTAATCATAGCTTCATCAGCAATATCCTGAATCGTCACCGCTTCGTAGCCTTTCGTTTCTACAAGTTTAAAAAAAGCTTCAATAATCATTTTTCTGGTTCGTTGTACTCTAAGGTCTGTTTTCTTTGCCATCATAAATTCCTTTCGAGATAGTCAACATTCGCGGAAACTTTGTTGTTTATCTCACAAAATAGGGTAAATTGCTTGTTGCAAATCATTTAGAACCTTTCTAAAATAGGTATATCTATTATAACAAACAGTTTGTATAATAATCAACAAACTGTTGGGAAATGAAGGGGTATTTTAATTGATGGTTATGAGAGCAGGGATTGATGTTGGGTCAACGACAGTAAAATTAGTATTTTTAAATAAACAAAATCAGCCTATTTTTACAAAATATGAACGCCATTTTTCAGATGTCAAAGCAGCAACGGAACGCATTTTAAAAGAAGGACTATCAAGGATCGGTGCAGACCAACCTGTGACAATGAGCATAACTGGCTCTGGTGGTATGGGGCTGGCTGAGGTATTAGGGATTCCCTTTGTTCAAGAAGTTATCGCGTGTACACGAACTGTTGAAACAATAATCCCAGAAACGGATGTTGCTATTGAACTTGGCGGAGAAGATGCAAAAATCACTTTTTTTGATGGTGCTTTAGAGCAACGAATGAATGGTAGTTGTGCAGGTGGGACAGGCGCCTTCATCGATCAAATGGCTGTTTTACTTAAAACGGATGCCAATGGAGTGAATGAATTGGCGAAGAATTATCAAACTATTTATCCGATTGCTTCCCGCTGTGGGGTTTTTGCCAAAACGGATGTTCAACCTTTAATCAATGAAGGAGCAGCGAAAGAAGATATCGCGGCGAGTATTTTTCAAGCGGTAGTTAATCAAACAATCGCCGGGTTAGCTGCTGGTCGCAAAATTAAAGGTAAAGTAGCGTTTTTAGGGGGACCTTTATTTTTCATGTCAGAATTGAGAAAACGGTTTGTTGAAACCTTAGCAATTCAGCCAGAAGATGTTATTTTTCCAGAACAACCGCAACTGTTTGTAGCAATGGGTGCAGCACTTTATTCAGAAGATGCAGCCGAATGTACATTGGAAGAATTAATTCAGCGCTTAGTGAACAGCCAGGCTACTGATTTACAGCCGAGCGACACGTTACCACCGTTATTTAACAGCGCAGAAGATTTGGCAGATTTTCGAGAAAGACACGCGCAAGCTCAAGCAAAGGAGAAACCTTTATCTCAACATACTGGCGTGACCTTTTTAGGGATTGATGCAGGCTCCACAACGACAAAAGTCACATTGATTGATGAAGATGGTCATTTGTTGTTTTCTTTTTATGGTAATAACCAAGGGCAACCTTTAGAAACCACCATGACAGTACTGAAATCACTTTATCAACAACTGCCTGAAGAAGTTTTTATCGGAAAAGCGGCTGTTACAGGATATGGAGAACAGCTAATAAAAAATGCGTTAAAAGTCGATATTGGTGAAGTTGAAACGATGGCCCATTACAAAGCAGCCAACCATTTTCAGCCAGGTGTGGATTTTATTTTGGATATCGGAGGACAAGATATGAAAGCGATGACCATTAAAAATGGCGTGCTTTCCTCCATTCAATTAAATGAAGCTTGTTCTTCTGGGTGCGGTTCTTTTATCGAAACCTTTGCGCAATCTTTAAAATATAATGTGAAGGATTTTGCTTTGGCGGCTTTAGAATCGCAAGCGCCTGTTGATTTAGGTTCTCGGTGTACTGTTTTTATGAACTCAAAAGTGAAACAAGTTCAAAAAGAAGGGGCCTCTGTCGGCGATATTTCTGCTGGACTATCTTATTCAGTCATCAAAAATGCCATTTATAAAGTCATTAAAGTTCGCCGACCTGAAGAGTTGGGAGAAAAGATTGTCTGCCAGGGAGGAACATTTTACAATGAAGCGGTCTTGAGAGCTTTTGAAAAAATTAGCGGTCGTGAAGTGGTTCGTCCTTCTATTGCTGGTTTGATGGGGGCCTATGGGGCAGCGCTGATTGCTTTGGACGCTTATGAAATTGGGGAAGAAACCACGCTTCTTTCTTTAGAAGAGTTAGCGGCATTTACCTCTGAAAAGGAATTTACTCATTGCGGCTTGTGTGAAAACAATTGTCAATTAACGGTCACAGTGTTTTCGGACGGGCGCCAATTTATTACGGGAAATCGCTGTGAACGTGGTGCGCGAATTAAAATTAAACGAGAAGAACGCAAAGTGAATTTGGTTGATTATAAGTACCGTAAGTTATTTAAGTACCGACCTTTGCGGGAAAATAAAGCGTTTCGTGGGCGCGTGGGTATCCCTAGAGTCCTAAACATGTATGAAAATTATCCTTTGTGGCATACATTTTTTACTGACTTAGGCTTTCGGGTCGAATTATCGCCACGTTCTAATAAACAAATCTATGAACAAGGCCTTGAAACGATTCCCAGTGATACGGTTTGTTACCCAGCGAAAATGGCGCATGGACATATTCAAGCATTAATTGATGCGCAAGTGCCAATTATCTTTTATCCTGGTGTCGTTTTTGAACAGCAAGAAACAGTGGAAGCAGATAATCATTTTAATTGTCCAATTGTGCAAAGCTACCCAGATGTCATTCGAAATAATGTGGATGCCATCAGAGAGGGCCAAGTGGATTATCGAAATCCCTATCTTAATTTAGCGAATGAAACTGCAGTTGCCAAAGTTTTAGCTGAAAATTTTGCTGATTTAGGGATTTCCTTAGAAGAAATTCAAACAGCGCTGCATCATGGTTATCAAGAATTAGCAGCTTTTAAAAAAGAAATTCAAGAAAAAGGCGAAGAAACGTTAGCCATGTTAACTGAAAAAGGCCAGAGAGGGATTGTCTTATCGGGGCGACCGTATCACTTGGATCCAGAAATTAATCACGGCATTGCCGAAGTCATTACACAGGAAGGATTCCATGTCTTGACAGAAGACAGTATCTCGCATCTTGGAGACGTGCAGAATTTACGTGTGGTGAATCAATGGGTCTATCATTCTCGCTTATATGCGGCGGCTAAAGTAGTGGCTAAGACGAAAAATTTAGAACTTGTCCAACTGAATTCCTTTGGTTGCGGCTTAGATGCTGTGACAACCGATCAAGTAGAAGAAATCATGGATCGGTCTGGCAAAATTTATACAGTCCTCAAAATCGATGAAGGTGCGAATTTGGGCGCAATTCGTATTCGGTTGCGCTCCTTGAAAGCGGCTGTCAATGAGCGGGAGAAGCAACAGTTTGTTCCGCATATGCAAATGGAAGAGCCGGAGAAAATTGTGTTTACAAAACAAATGAAAAAAACACATACCTTACTGTTACCAATGCTTAGCCCGATTCATCAATCTGGATTAGTCGATGTAGCATTACAAGCTTCTGGCTATCATGTCGTCTGTTTGCCTGCGCAAGACAAAGAAGCTGTGAATGTCGGGTTAAAATATGTCAATAATGATGCGTGTTACCCAGCAATTATTTCCATCGGACAACTAGTTGAAGCTTTGGAAAGTGGTCAATATGATTTGGATAATGTCAGTGTCTTAATGACGCAAACAGGGGGCGGTTGCCGCGCAACGAATTACATTCCATTATTACGAAAAGCTTTAAATGATGCTGGTTTTTCTCAAGTTCCTGTAGTTTCAGTTTCGATGGGCAATAAAGGAGTCGAATCCAATCCGGGATTTAAATTTACGTTGCCAATGATCAAGCGCTTAGTAGTTGCCTTTTTATATGGTGACTTATTCGAACGAGTAGTTTATCGAACAAGACCTTATGAAACAGAAAAAGGAATGGTGGATCAACTGCACCAAGATTGGCTAAAAAGAGTGGAAGCCAATGTCCGGAATGGTTCGCTGACACAATTTAATCACTTCATGAAAAAAATTATTCGGACGTTTGATGAAATTCCTTTACAAGAGATAAAAAAACCAAAAGTCGGTGTGGTCGGGGAAATTTTAGTGAAATATTCGCCGACAGCGAATAATGATATTGTGCGTTTGCTAGAAGAAGAAGGTGCTGAAGCAGTTGTGCCAGATATTGTTGGCTTTATGAACTATTCTTTGTACAATCAAATTTGGAAATACGAAAATATGGGCATGTCAAAACAAAGCAAACGTTTAGCAGAATTTGCGATAAAAATCATTGAATTGGTAGAAAAACCAATGGATAAGGCATTGAGAAAATCTGTCCGTTTTGATGGTATTCATTCCATTTATGATATGGCAGCAGATGCAAGTAAAATTTTATCAATTGGCAATCATACGGGTGAAGGTTGGTTTTTAACAGCTGAAATGATTGAGCTCTTAAAACACGAGGTGAATAACATCGTTTGTATGCAGCCGTTTGGGTGTTTACCAAACCATATTGTTGGAAAAGGGGTCGTGAAAGAGCTACGACGTCAATATCCGCAAGCAAACATTGCGGCGGTGGATTATGATCCAGGGGTATCTTTGGTTAATCAGTTGAACCGAATCCGTTTGATGATGGCCACAGCGAACAAGTTGTTGAAAGAAGAAAATGTAAAAAGATAATAACTAATAGCAATTCGTTTAAAAACATTTGACTTGGTCACTTTTTACTGACTAAGCCAAATGTTTTTGTTATAAAAGAAAGTATGCAACTAGACCAACTTTGATAAAAATTCCAATTTCTCTTTTATTTATCATTTTTTGGTTGTTTACACGGTCTATACCAGTTATAATAGAAGAGGAGATGAACGAAGAGGAGGAAGCGTAAATGGTTCAAAATATACCAATTTATATTCAAATTCACGATAAAATCAAAGAAGATATTGAAAAAGGTGTCTGGAGTATCGGGGATCGTTTGCCCTCTGAGCGAGAATTAGCCTTGAAATTTGATGTTAGTCGAATGACCTTACGCCAAGCCATTCAGACTTTAGCAGACGAAGGGATTTTAGAACGAAAAATTGGTTCAGGAACATATGTAGCACGTAAGAAAGTTCAAGAAACAATGACAGGTACCACTAGTTTTACAGAAATTACCTTGTCTCAAAATCGCGTTCCTTCTAGTCGGACGGTGTCTTATTTTGTAGCGAAACCTAGTTCTAGTGAGATGGAAAAATTACAACTAGGTCCAGAAGATTCAATTTTACGAATGGAAAGAATTCGTTTTGCGGATGACATTCCGATTTGTTTTGAGGTGGCGAGCATTCCTTATTCATTGGTCTCGCAATATGGCAAATCTGAAATCACGAACTCTTTTTATAAAACGCTTGAAGCCAAATCTGGCCACAAAATTGGCCACTCTAACCAAACAATCTCTGCTGTTCAAGCATCGGAACAGATCGCAGAATATTTAGAGATTAAACGAGGCGATGCGATTCTGCGTGTGCGCCAAGTATCCTATTTTGAAAACGGACTACCTTTTGAATATGTTCGTACGCAGTATGCAGGAAGTCGATTTGAGTTTTATTTAGAGAAGTAGAGAAATGATAAGTATGGAAAAATGCCAAGAAATAGGCTGAGGTAAGATATTTTAACCTCCAAAAGTTGTATCTGAAAAATACAATTTTTGGAGGTTATTTTTTATGAACTTATCAGGCAGAATTCAAATTAAAATTAGTGAAAGCATCTCAATTCAAATAAATATTGAATAGAGTAGCAAGTCTGAATACCAGAAAAGTGAGATGGTTTGTCCCGCTATAAATATTGTTAAAAATAAACTTATAATAGCTGCTAGTTTATTTGCTTTTATTCTTTTTTTGGCTGTAGTTCATTTTTGTCCATTTTTTACATTTCTTTTTTAAACTGATAAACCGACATAAGTAATCTGGATAAAAATATCAAAAATTCAGGTTACTGACAAACATTTAATTAGCATCTAAAAAATAATCATGTAAATTAAATGAGCAACGAAAACATCTGTTAGGGTGCTATCAATTTTTTTAAAATCTACATATGATTAAAACTTGATGCTATAATGTTACTAGTAAGGTTAATGTATACCATAGCAGTACTTGAGAAAAGTAGAAGTGTTTCTGATGTTAGATATGTGGGCTGTGTGTTGACTGATTTTCCTTTGAAGTTGAATAATAAGTTCGTGAATAATCGGAAATACTATATTTTTTCTGGTGAACAGATGGATTAGTGAAGATTGATATTGAACAGTCAATTGTTTTAAAAAAAGTGATTTTCAAATGGTAATAAAAGTATATTTAAAGGAACTCGAATTTTCAGAAAGTAGCTTCAAACTTAGTTTGAAAGAATAGCTTTCGGCTATAAAAAAGTTAAAAGGAGCCTGCCATGTTACAGAAATACCTAGAAATTTTAACAAGAGACGAGGCCATCTTTCGTAAAAAGCCAGATGGAACAGAAGTAAATTATTTTCTATTTCCAGAGTTTGAAATACATATAAATAGCTTGCCAGGAAAAACTGTGCAAGGTTGGCATAAGCATCACGAAATCGAAGAAGTTTTACTTGTACAGTCGGGAAAAGTGAAAATAGAAGAGGTAGAAAATCAGCAAATTGTTTCAAGAATTTGTGCAGAAGGAGAACTTATTCGGATGCATAATAGTCTTCATCGGATTAGTAATCCTGATACGTTATCTGCATCATTTACAGTATTTCGTTTTGTTCCACAAGGGCAAAATCAACAAGAATGCATAAAAAATGATAAAGAAGAATTCTCTGATGCGGCAGTACAACGGCTTCTAAAAATCAATGATTCGTTGTGATCGTTATTTTTAAACTTTTCTTTTCCCCCTCCTAGAAAACACAAAACCGTGGTACAATAACTTACGTAATAGACACACCTACTCCGAATGTCAAAAAAGGGCAGAAAAGTAGACAAGAAATTGTTTAAGGAGTAAAGTAAACTTACTTAAAATTTTGGGGGAAATAAAATGTATGATGTAATTATCATTGGTGCCGGTCCTGCTGGGATGACGGCAGCACTTTATGCATCACGGTCTAATCTTTCTGTATTGATGATTGAACGCGGTGCGCCTGGTGGGCAAATGAACAACACTGCTGAGGTAGAGAATTACCCAGGCTTTGATTCTATTATGGGTCCAGAATTGGCCTATAAAATGTATGAAAATGTAGAGAAATTTGGTACGGAAAATGCGTATGGCATTGTGATGAGCATTGAAGACCACGGATCTTATAAAGAAGTGATTTGTGATGACAAATCTTATGAAGCTAAAGCGGTAATTATTGCAACAGGCTGTGAACACCGAAAATTGGGTGTAAAAGGCGAAGAAGAATTTGCTGGCCGTGGTGTTTCTTATTGTGCCGTTTGTGACGGTGCCTTCTTTAAAAATAAACGCTTAGTAGTTGTTGGTGGCGGCGATTCTGCAGTTGAAGAAGCAATCTATTTAACACAATTTGCTTCTGAAGTAGTGATTGTTCACCGTCGTGATGAATTGCGTGCGCAAAAAATCATTCAAGATCGTGCCTTTGCAAATGAAAAGATTTCCTTTGTTTGGGATACAGTTGTCGAAGAAATTGTTGGCAATGAAATGGTCGTGACAGGTGTGAAAGCACGGAATTTCAAAACAGATGAAGTTTCTGAAATTGAAGCAAACGGCGTGTTCATTTACGTGGGGCTAGATCCATTAACAGAACCATTTAAGAAAGCTGGTATTACGAATGAGGCTGGTTGGATTGAAACAGACCAAGAAATGAGAACAAAAATTCCTGGTGTTTATGCCATTGGTGATGTCCGTGAAAAAACATTGCGTCAAATCACGACAGCGGTCGGTGAAGGCGGTATTGCTGGACAACAAGTATTTAACTATATTGAAGAATTAAAATAAAAAAATGCTTTTGCCTTTAATAATGGCTCTTTGTCAAATGATGTTGGTAAAGAGAAATCTTAGAATAATTGGAGATCAAGTGGATCAGTTCCTCTTGATCT